>CAVFND010000052.1:0-8868 GCA_963623615.1 Oscillibacter sp. ER4
CAATGCTATATACCGTGTTCTTGCATGAGAAAATCGGAGTTTTGCTCAACCCTATCTCTCAGGCTCCCGATGTCAAATCAGCGAGAGCTGCTTGTCGTCGCTGTCCTCCGTCTTGAGCAGCGCGCCCGTCGCGGGGATGCTGCGTCCGCGGTAGCGGGCAAGGTCGGTGATGCCGGTCTCCTCGGGGAAGCGCACCGTGTCGAGTACATACTTTTTTTTGAGCGTCAAAAGTGCGACGCCCTGTGTCGTGCGCGTCGTCTTCACGCCGAGAAGCGCGGTGTTGACGATCAGCACACGCGGCTCTGTCGAATAGACGGCGATCTCGCGGTCTTCTTTGAGGTGCATGAGCGCTTTGAGCGGGCTCTTGTCGCTGTAAGCGCCGGTCAGACGGCGGCGGTTCGAGGTCGTCTTATAGGTGGACAGCTCGACCTTCGCGGCCTTGCCGTTTTCAAAGAAGAAGATCATATAGCCGCTGTAATCCCCCGGCAGCACCATGCCCATGACGCTCTCGCCCTCGTCCATGCCGAGCTTGGCGGGCAGGTAGTCGCCCAGCTGGCTCGCCTTGCCGTCGGCAAAGTCGCTCGCGCGCGTCTTGTAGACCTGTGCCTTGTCTGTGAAGAACATCAGCTCGGCGGCGTTGGAGCTCTCCACGCTCACGCTGAGCGCGTCGTCCTCCTTGAACTTCTGCTCGCCGGACATGCGCAGCGACTGCGGCGTGATCTTTTTGAAGTACCCGTGCTGCGACAAAAACAGCGTCACGGGATAGTCCTCGATCACGTCCTCCTCGCTCTCGGCGTCCTCGGCATAGTCATAGAGGATGCCGGTGCGGCGGGGCTCGGCGTACTTTTTGCGCACGTCCTCAAGCTCGGTCACGATGATCTTGCGGATGCGCGACGGGCGCGCGAGCGTATCCTCGAGGTCTTCGATCTCCGCCTCGAGCGACGCCGTCTCTTCCACGCGCTTTAGGATATACTCGCGGTTGATGTTGCGCAGCTTGATCTCGGCGACGTATTCCGCCTGGATCTGATCGATGCCGAAGCCGATCATCAGGTTCGGCACGACGTCGGCCTCTTTTTCCGTCTCGCGGATGATCTTGATGGCCTTGTCGATGTCGAGCAGGATCTTTTTGAGGCCCTTTAAGAGGTGCAGCTTGTCCTGCCGCTTTTTGAGCACGAAGTACACGCGGCGCTTGACGCTCTCGGTCCTCCACGCGCACCACTCATCCAGAAGCTCGCGCACGCCCATCACGCGCGGCATGCCGCCGATCAGGACGTTGAAGTTGCACGACGCCGTGTCCTGCAGCGTCGTCGCCTTGAAGAGCTTCTGCATCAGCTTGTCGGGGTCGGCCCCGCGCTTTAGGTCGATCGTCAGCTTGAGGCCGGAAAGGTCGGTCTCGTCGCGCATGTCGGAAATCTCCTTGACCTTGCCCGCCTTGATGAGCTCAGCGACCTTGTCCATGATGGCCTCGGTCGTGGTGGTATAGGGAATTTCGTAAATCTCGATGAGATTTTCTTTTTTGTCGTAGCGCCAGCGGGCGCGCACCTTCACGCCGCCGCGGCCGGTGTTGTAGATGTTCTCGATGGCGCGCGCATCGTACAGCACCTCGCCGCCGGTCGGGAAGTCGGGCGCAAGCAGCGTCTCGCTGATGCGCACCTCGGGATTTTTCAAAAAGGCGATCGTCGTGTCGCAGACCTCACCTAAGTTAAAGCCGCACAGCTGGCTTGCCATGCCGACGGCGATGCCCTGATTGGCCGAGACCAGGATATTCGGGAACGTCGTCGGCAGCAGCGCCGGCTCTTTCATCGAGTTATCGTAGTTGTCGACAAAATCGACGGTGTCGGAGTCGATGTCGCGGAAGAGCTCGGCGCAGATGGGTGCGAGCTTGGCCTCGGTGTATCGGCTGGCCGCCCACGCCATGTCGCGCGAATAGACCTTACCGAAGTTGCCCTTCGAGTCGACGAACGGGTGCAGCAGCGCGCCGTAGCCCTTGGAAAGGCGCACCATCGTGTCGTAGATCGCGGCGTCGCCGTGGGGGTTCAGGCGCATCGTTTGGCCGACGATGTTCGCGCTCTTCGTGCGCGCGCCGGTGAGAAGCCCCATCTTGTACATCGTGTAAAGGAGCTTTCGGTGCGAGGGCTTGAAGCCGTCGATCTCCGGAATTGCGCGCGAGACGATGACGGACATCGCGTAGGGCATGTAGTTCGTTTCCAGCGTCTCTGTGATATTCTGCTCCACCACGTCCGCGTGGAGGCCCATGACGTTCGGGTCCGCGCGGCGGTGGGTCTGCTTTGGTGTTTTATCGCTTTTCTTCATTCGGATACCTCAAAATCGCTCCGGCGGCAATATGGCCGCCGGTCATACTATTTCTAATATATCCTATCACACTTTTTTATGCTCTGCAACACCGCAGCGGAAGAGAAAATTGCCGCAAAATGCCTTTCACCAAAGGCGCATAAAACCGCCCGAGCAGCACGTATTGACAAAATCGCGACGCAGAGTGTACAATACAGATACCCCAACAGGTATGGAGGTCAAACGATGAAACAGTGTATGGACGCCGACAATCTGCACCGCCGGCTCAAGAAGATCATCGGTCAGGTGCAGGCCATCGACCGCATGGTGGACGAGGACGTGCCCTGCGAGGACATTCTTGCGCAGATCAATGCGGCCAAATCCGCGCTGCACGGCTGCGGCAAAGTGGTTCTTGAGGGTCACATCAAGCACTGCGTGCGCGACGGCATCGAGCACGGCGACGCGGACAAAACGATCGAGAACTTCACGAAGGCGGTCGAGCGCTTTTCGAACATGGGCTGAGCAGGGGCGTTCCCCTCTTATCTGCCCGTTTTCAGTAGAATTACATGAAAGAAGAGAAGCAGTTTTGTGCTGCTTCTCTCTTTTTGCACGCTTGACAACCTATACCCCCATATGTATAATAAGCCCATACCCCCTATGGTACAGAAAGGAGCCATTTCCGTGAAACAGGCAATGGAAAAGCTGGAGCATTTTTTAGAGCTGGGCGGCACGAAAAAGGACATCACGCTGCTCGTGATCTCCGGCATCGCACTGATCGTCAGCATTTTTGATCTCGTCCCCCTGCCGTTCGACGCCTCGTGGGTCGCGATCATCCTCTGCGGCATCCCCATCATTTTAGAGGCCGTCATCGGACTCGTCACAGCGTTCGACATCAAGGCAGACGTGCTCGTCTCACTCGCGCTGATTGCGTCGGTCTGCATCGGCGAAGACTTCGCCGCGGGCGAGGTCGCGTTCATCATGCAGCTTGGCGGCCTTCTCGAAGAGCTGACCGTCGCCCGCGCCCGTGCGGGCATTGAAAAGCTCGTCCACCTGACGCCGCAGACCGCGCGCGTCATTTCGAGCGGAGAGGAGAAGACCGTCCCCGCCGAGGATGTCAAGGTCGGCGACCTGCTGCGCGTGCTGCCCGGCGAGACCATCCCTGTCGACGGTGAGATCGTATCTGGCCAGACGTCCGTGAATCAGGCCGTCATGACGGGTGAATCGCTGCCGGTCGACAAGGGCACCGGCGACGAAGTCTCCTCCGGCACGGTCAACCAGTTCGGCGCTTTCGAGATGAAGGCCACGAAGGTCGGCGAGGACAGCTCCATCCAGCGCATGATCCGCCTCGTGCAGTCCGCCGACGCAGGCAAGGCCAAGATCGTCGGACTCGCCGACCGCTGGGCGACGTGGATCGTCGTCATTGCCCTGACTGCCGCGGCGCTGACGTGGCTCATCTCCGGCGAGATCATCCGCGCGGTGACGATCCTGGTCGTCTTCTGCCCCTGCGCGCTCGTGCTGGCCACACCGACCGCCATCATGGCCGCCATCGGCAACGCGACGAAGCACGGCTTTCTCGTCCGCGAGGGCGACGCGCTCGAGCGCCTCGCCGCTGTGAAAAAGATCACCTTCGACAAGACCGGCACGCTGACCTACGGCACGCCGAGAGTCGTTCTGGTGCGCAGCGCACTGCCCTCCCTCTCCGACAACGAGCTCTACCACCTCTGCGCCGCGGCGGAACGCTATTCCGAGCACCCGCTCGGCAAGGCCATCACCCGCTGCTGCCAGCAGGAGACGGGCGCGGCGCTTGAAGAGGCCGAAGATTTCCGAATGGTTCCCGGACGCGGCGTCTCCGCCCGCGTTGACGGCAAATCTGTCCTCGCAGGCAACGCGGAGCTTCTCGCCGAGCATCACATCGCCATTCCGGAAGACGCCGCCAAGGCCGCGGACGCACAGCTCTCGCAGGGCTGCACTGTCACCTACGCCGCTGTCGATGGCGTGTTCGCGGGCTTTCTCGCCCTGTCCGACACGATCCGCGAGGAGAGTGCAAACATGATCGACCAGCTCTCCGCGCTTCAGGTCCAGCCGGTGCTGCTCACGGGCGACCACCAGAACGCCGCTGCGGCTATCGCCGCGCAGCTCCACATCGGCGAAGTACACGCAAACTGCCTGCCCGAGGACAAGCTCTCCCACATCCGCGCCTATCAGACCGCGGGCGAAAAGGTCTGCATGATCGGCGACGGCGTGAACGACGCGCCCGCGCTCAAGGCCGCCGACGTCGGCATCGCGATGGGCGGCGTGGGCAGCGACATCGCCGTGGAGGCCGCAGATATCGCGCTCGTCGACGATGAGGTCAAGGAGCTGCCGCACCTCATCGCGCTCTCCAAGCGCATGATGTGCACCATCAAGCTCAATATGACGTTTTCCATGACGCTCAACTTCATCGCCATCACGCTTGCCATCACCGGCACGCTGAACCCCGTCGTCGGCGCGCTGGTGCACAACGCTGGCAGCGTGCTTGTTATCACAAGCTCGGCATTCTTACTGAAATGGAGGAAAAAATAATGGTCATCAAGGTCATCGGTCTCATCATCGGCATTCTGGTGCTCGCCGCAGGGCTCTACTACCTCAAATCTGAGGGAAAAGACCCCGAGTCGCGCAAGATCTACACGGTCATCAGTGTGATCGGCGCGGCGGTCGCCGTGGTCTCCGGCGTACTGCTGCTTCTCTGATCCCAAGGCGCAAAAAGGAAGCGCTCTGCATTGCAGAGCGCTTCCTTTTTGCTGTTTTTATTTTCTGCGCCAGACAGAAGGCATCAGGAGGACAAGCAGGGGCATGATCTCAAGGCGGCCGAGCAGCATCGTCCAGCTCAGCGTGAGCTTGCTGAGGTCGGAGAGGAAACCGAAGTTTCGCGTCGGGCCGACCTGCGCCAAGCCGGGGCCGACATTGCTCAGCGCCGTCATCGCCGCGGAAAATGCGCTGACAAACGAGATCTCGTCAAGCGAAATGATGGCCGCGGCAACGAGCAAAATCACTGTATAGGCGAAGAAGAACAGCGATACGGCGGATACAGTCGACTCCTCCACGCGCTGGCCGTCCAGACAGATCGGATGCACCTCGCGCGAGTGGAGGATGCGCTGCAGCTCGCGCTTGAGGCTCTTAAAAAGCACGATCACACGCGAGGTCTTCACGCCGCCGCTCGTCGAGCCCGCGCAGCCGCCCACGAACATCAGCACCAGCAGAATGCTGCGGCCGAAATGCGGCCAGAGGTCAAAGTCCGCGGTGAAAAAGCCCGTGGTCGTCATCACCGACACGACCTGGAACGCCGCGCGCGAGATCGAGCGATAGACCGGCAGTCCCCCCCGTACGATCAGATCGAACGAAATGATCGCCGTTGCGCCGACGGTAATGCCCGTGTAAACGCGCAGCTCCTCGCTCTTGAGCGCGTCGCGCACCCGGCCCCGGATGGCGAGAAACAGCAGCGAGAAGTTGATGGCGGAGAGGAACATGAAGATCACCACGATCCAGCTCACCGCCTCGGACTGGTAAAACGAAATGCTCTCATCCCGCACGGCAAAGCCGCCGGTCGAGATGGTGGTGAGCGACGTACAGACCGAGTCGAACCAGGGCACGCCGACAATGCGCAGCAGCAGCGTTTCCGCCGCCGTCAGGGCGATATAGATGCGGTAGAGGACGCGCGCGGTCTCGCTCGTTTTGGGACGCAGCTTGGTCGCGATGGGGCCCGGGGATTCGGCTTTCATCAGGTTGATGCTGCCCTCGCTGAGCTTTGGCAGCAGCGCCAGCATCATCACGAGAACGCCCATGCCGCCCATCCACTGCGTCAGCGAGCGCCACAGCAGCAACGCGCGCGGCAGCGCCTCGGACGATTCAAAGATGGACGCACCGGTCGTCGTCAGGCCGGACGCGGTCTCAAAGATGGCATCCACATAGCTGCACTGGCCGCTGAAAAAGTACGGCAGCGCGCCGAACAGGCTCAGCGCGATCCAGCACAGCGCCACGCAGGCGAAGCCATCGCGCGTTTGCAGCCGCCGGTCAGACGAGCGGATGAGCGCCAGCAGTCCGCCCACGCCGCCGCAGACCGCGACGGAATGAAGCAGCGCGCGCGCCGTCGGGTCGCCGCAGACGATCGCGTACAGCAGCGGAACGAACATGCACAGCGCCTCAATGCATAGGATGACGCCGACAAGTTTGAGGATCAAATTTTGATTCATAGTATCTGCCTCGCTGTGAAGGGCGGTTTACCGCGCGAGAATATCGTTGAGGTCCTGCAAAAAAAGCTTTTTTGCCACCACGATCACGCGGTCGCCCGCGTGGATCTGCGACTGGCCGTTCGGGATCTCCATCCGGCCGTTGTGCACGATGGCCGCGATGAGAAGGCCGTTTCGAAAATGCAGGTCGCTGAGCGGCCGGTCAAGGAAGTGCGTAGCGCTCGTCGCGGTGAACTCGACCGCCTCGATCGCGCCGCCGAGGATATAGTGCAGGCTCTCCACCGCGCTGCCCTGCGAGTTGGCAAGGCCGCGGACGTAGCTTGAGATCTGGCTTGCGACGATGGCCTTGGGCGAGATGACCGTGTCGAGCCCTGTGAGGTTCACGATATCGAGATACCCCATGCGCGACATCTTCGGCACGACCTTTTTCACGCCGAAGCGCTTGGCCGTGAGCGCCATGAGGAGGTTTTCCTCGTCGCGGTCTGTCACGGCGATGAACGCATCGCAGTGGAAGATGCCCTCAGCCTCGAGCAGGTCGTGATCTGTGCCGTCGCCGTGGATAACGGCGGCCCTGGGCAGTTTTTCCGCCAGCATCAGGCACTTGGTCTCGTCTTTTTCCACGATCGTCACGTGCGTACCGACGTCGATGAGCACCCAGGCAAGATACTGCGCGATGCGGCTGCCGCCGAGGATGCTCACGCGGCGGATCGGCGCCATGGCCCTGCCCATCGAACGCAGCACGCGCGTCGTTTCCGCGGGCGTGCCGATGACGTACACGCGGTCGCCCGTCTGCGGGACGAACGTACCGTTCGGCACGATGACCTCTTCTCCGCGCTTGGCCGCGCACATGAGGATGCTGTTGGGATTTTCGCGGTTGAAGTCGATGAGCGACTTGCCGACAAGACTGTCGCCCGCCTCGGTCTGAAAGCCGATGAGTTCGACAAGGCCGCGGGCAAACGTCTCGACGCTGAAAGCAGACGGCACGCGCAGAATGCGCGAAATTTCCTGCGCGGCGGCATGCTCGGGATTGATGATCATATCAAGCCCGATCTCGCGGCGCAGGATCGGCGCGTCGCGGAAATACTCGGGGTTGCGCACGCGGGCGACCGTGTGCTTCGCGCCGAGCTTTTTGGCCATCAGACAGCAGATGAGGTTCACCTCGTCGTTTTCCGAAACGGCGATGAGAAGGTCCGCCTCGCGCACGCCCGCCTCGAGCAGCACGCTCGCGCTCGCGCCGTTGCCCTCCACGCACATGAGATCGAGCATGGAGTCAACGTGGTCAAGCGCGGCGGTGTTGCGGTCGATGACGACCAGATCGTGGTTTTCGCCCGTCATCTGCTCGGCGATGGCGTAGCCGACCTTACCGATACCGACAATGATGATTTTCATTTTTGTTTTTCTCCTAAATTCTCTTCGGCTTCTGCCGTATGCTGCTTGCGCAGCACCATCAAAACGCTGTTGAATTCCGCCCCCATGATGAGCATGACCGAGGCAAGATACAGCCACAAAAGCAATACGATCACCGCGCCGAGCGTCCCATAAATGACGGAGTATCGCGCGATGTTCTCGACATAATACGAAAAAAGGAACGATAAAACGAGCCACATCACAAGCGAGAAGACCGCGCCCGGCCAGATGCGGTTCATCCGGCGCGACTCCTGCGCAAGGCCGTACATCATCGCAATCGGGAAGAACACAATGCCGCCGATGATGACAAAGCGCAGCTTTGACCACAGGCGGATGAAGCCCTCGCTGAACGTGATATAGGCAGACAAGTGGCTCGACACATAGTTCAGCACCCGCCCACCGACGACAGACAGGCCGATGGAGAGCACGATCATCAGAATCAGGCTCAGCGTGTAGAGCAGGAGCTTGACCTGATAGCGCACAAACTGCGTCGGCCGGTGCTCGCCGTAGGCCCGCCGGACAGAACCCATCAGCGAGCTTGCCGCACGGTACGGGAAATAGATCGAAAAAATCAGCGAGAACCACAGGAGTCGAGGGCTCGAGTCGCGCTCCACATAGACAAGGTACTGTTCGATGATGTCGAGCGCCTCCTGCGGGATGAACGCGCTGATCTCGTGCAGAAAGCCACTGATGTCCACGGACATGATACCGACCAAGTTGCTCAAAAAGATCAAAAGGGGGAAAAGCGCAAACAAAAAGTAGTATGTGAGCGCCGCACTGTCGCGGCCGACATGATGATCGAAGTACCGTCTTCCCATCAGGTAGACGCCTTTCAAGAAGCGGTGCCGGTCAAGATACTGCTGCAAGGGCGATGCGCACCTCCTCAAATTGTCGATTCCTCTTCAATTTACGTAGTATAGCACAGCCCAATTCGAAAGGGAAG
>CAVFND010000053.1:0-8712 GCA_963623615.1 Oscillibacter sp. ER4
CGGATGAGGTCCATTACGGAAATTGTACTTACCGTCCGGATATGCACGGGCTCCTCATTCACGGGAAGCGCGGCCGCATTCTGTCGGTGCTTTATACCGCCGCGGGAGCGGGGCCGCATCCCGCCGTCATTTTGCTGCACGGGATCCCCGGATGCGAACGGAATCTTGATCTGGCGCAGGCTCTGCGCAGGGCGGGCTTTCATGTGATGACTTTCCATTACAGCGGCAGCTGGGGCAGCGACGGCAGTTACTCCCTGATGCATGATCTGGAGGATGCCGAAACCGTATTGGACTTTATCCTTCAAGATGAAATCTACGGATTTAATAAGCATCATATTTACGCAGTGGGCCACAGTTTGGGCGGCTTTGTATGCGGTCAGCTCACTGCAAAGCGCGCGGAGATCAGGGGCGCTGCACTGCTGATGCCCTGCAATATCGGACGGCTGCCCCAAATCGCGCAGGATGACCCCACGGCATACGGAATCATCCGCGATGTGCTGGACGACAGTGCAGGCTGGCTCACCGACACCAGCGGTACAGCCCTTTTGCAGGAAGCGTTCGCTCACAGCGCAGATTTCGTTTTGGAAAACCTGAGCGATAAATTAAAAGGCACGTCTCTCCTGTGCATCGGCGGAACGCTGGATTCTGTTACGCCGATACCGATGCACTGCAAGCCCCTTGCGCAAGCGATACGGTGCGCAGGCGGAAAGGTCTTTCAGGAAATCGACTTCCCTACGGATCATTTCTTTGCCGATTATCGCCTTACGGTGGCGGAAACGGTAACGGATTTTCTCAAAAAGCAGCTTGCGGAATCATAGAAGATACGGCCATACCGTCAGCGGGGTTCCGCACCGCTATGCAGGAACGGGAGTTGACCGCTCGTTCAAATGACTCTGGCAATCCGTCCCAGCAGAACCTCAAAGCTGTCAGGGCAAATTGCTCAAATTCTCATCACGCAAAAATTGAGCTTTGGGGAATGATGCCAAACTTTATGCAGCGAATAAAATTCCGATTGACACTGAAAGAAACACGTAGTATTATTCAGCCAACAAAAGCAGTATGTTGATGGAAAGGAGCGCGGCAACTATGTCCTATCAGGATTTCCGAATGTTAGTTTGCATGTACATGGACATGGCGATGCTGATGCCCATGAGCTTTGCTACACTCTTTTCCGATAGGCTTTCCAATCAAGGGGAACAGCGATGTGCCGCGTGACAACAGCGGGATCATACCATTGCTTATAACCGGGAAACTCATCGGAGTTTTCCGGTTATTATTTATGAAAGGACCCAAATCATGCAGAACTATTTTGAAGCCCTGGTCAGGGCAAACTTCCGCAACGGGCGAATGTGAACGACAATAAAACAGAACGAAGACAAATCAACCGAAACGAACAGGATAAATAACATTCAGAAAATGAAGAAAGAGGTCAATACCATGAGCAATTATAAATTTGAGACGTTACAGCTTCACGTGGGCCAGGAGCAGCCCGATCCCGCAACCGATGCAAGAGCCGTGCCGATCTATCAGACCACGTCCTACGTGTTCAAGAACTCCGCCCATGCGGCGGCGCGTTTCGGCCTTGCGGACGCCGGAAACATCTATGGCAGACTGACGAACTCCACGCAGGATGTTTTGGAAAAGCGCGTTGCGGCGCTGGAAGGCGGTGTTGCGGCGCTGGCGGTGGCCTCCGGCGCGGCGGCTATCACCTATACCGTCGAGGCGCTGGCGCAGGCCGGCGATCATATCGTGGCACAGAAGACCATTTACGGCGGCAGCTACAATCTGCTTGCGCACACTCTGGCCCAGTTCGGCGTCAAGACCACCTTTGTTGACATTCACAACCTCGCCGAGGTGGAAGCCGCTATCCAGCCGAACACCAAGGCAATCTATCTTGAAACGCTCGGCAACCCCAACAGCGACATCCCCGACATTGATGCGATCTCCGAGCTTGCGCACAAGCACGGGCTGCCGGTCGTGGTCGATAACACGTTCGGAACGCCGTATCTGATCCGTCCGTTCGAGCACGGCGCGGACATTGTCGTTCACTCTGCCACGAAGTTCCTCGGCGGACACGGCACGACCCTTGGCGGAATTATCGTGGATTCCGGCAAGTTTGACTGGAAGGCCTCCGGAAAATATGCGCCGATCGCTGAGGCCAATCCGAGCTATCACGGGGTGTCGTTCGTCGACGCGGCAGGCCCCGCGGCGTTCGTGACCTATGTTCGCGCGATTCTTCTCAGAGATACCGGCGCGGCGATCTCGCCGTTCAACGCATTTCTTCTGCTTCAGGGCATTGAAACGCTTTCCCTGCGTCTGGAGCGGCACGCGGAGAACACCAAAAAGGTGGTGGAATATCTCGCCCATCACCCGCAGGTGGAAAAGGTCAATCATCCCTCTCTGCCGGATCACCCGCAGCACGCGCTCTATGAGAAGTATTTCCCGAACGGCGGCGCTTCGATCTTCACCTTCGAGATCAAGGGCGGTCAGGAAGAGGCGCACAAGTTTATCGATCATCTGGAAATCTTCTCCCTGCTCGCCAACGTCGCCGACGTGAAATCTCTCGTGATCCATCCCGCGACCACGACCCATTCCCAGCTCACGGCCGAAGAGCTGCTGGATCAGGGCATCAAGCCGAATACGATCCGTCTGTCGATCGGCACGGAGCATATCGACGATATCATTGCCGATCTGGAAAAGGGCTTTGCAGCCGCCAAATAAGCGCGTCATGCCAACTCCGGTGCAGCAGGCACTGCACCGGAGTTTCTATCATTGCACAGCAAAAAAGAGCGAAGAAGGAAAAATATATGCCTATCAAAATTCCGGGAGATTTACCGGCGGCAAAGACCCTGCAGGATGAAAACATATTCGTGATGGATATCGAGCGAGCGGTGAGACAGGATATCCGCCCGCTGCACATTTTGATCCTCAACCTGATGCCCACAAAGATCGCAACAGAGACGCAGCTTGCCCGTCTGCTGGGCAACACGCCGCTGCAAATCGAGATCGAGCTGCTCGCCGTCAGCGGCCGAACGCCAAAACACACCTCGAAAGAACACATGCTCGCGTTCTATAAGTCGTTTGATGAAATTCGGGAAAATTTCTACGACGGGCTCATCATCACCGGCGCACCCGTCGAACAGATGCCATTTGAAAAGGTCGAATACTGGCCCGAGCTCTGCGAGATCATGGAATGGAGCAAATCGCACGTGTACAGCACCTTTCATATCTGCTGGGGCGCGCTGGCGGGCCTGTATTACCACTATGGGATCGAGAAAAAAGCGCTGCCGGAGAAGCTGTTCGGCGTTTTCCCGCACAGGGTCACGCACAAAGGCTCGATCCTGTTTCGCGGGTTTGACGACGTATTCTGGGTGCCGCATTCCCGCTATACGACCGTAGTCCGCGAACAGATCGAGAAAACGCCTGCCCTTAAAATTCTTGCCGAAAGCGACGAGGCAGGGGTCTACGCCATTTCCACAGACGGCGGGCGGCAGATTTTTATCACCGGCCATTCCGAATATGATACAGACACACTGAACAACGAGTATCAGCGGGACAAGGCAGAGGGTTTGCCGATCCATATTCCCCAAAACTATTTTCCGGGCGATGACGACACCAGAGCGCCGTCTTGTACCTGGCGCTCAGCGGGCAATCTTCTGTACTCCAACTGGTTAAATTACTTTGTTTATCAATCCACCCCGTACCTCATCACCAATATCACCGAAAACAGCAACGGCGAAGAGGTCGGTCATCACACATTCAAGTGACGTCCATAAAGTAAATACGCCCCCTGTAATGGAGCGGTGCAATCAAGCGCCGTCCGCTCACAGGGGGCTTTTCAACTGTCTGGTACTTTTTCTTCAAAACACCGCCGTCAGCAGCACATAGTAGCCGCAGGCGATGAGGATGGTGAGCAGGAACAGCGGCAGGAGCTTTTTGACCGTGGCAAAAAATGTGACATCGAAATAGTCCGAGATGATCGCTGTGCAGAAGTGCGTGGGGCTCAGCTGGCTCGAGGCGAAACTGACGCTCATCAGCAGCGCCAGCAGCAGCGACCACAGGCTCCGCAAAAGCAGGCGCACGCATTCTTTTTTGCTGCGTCCCGTCTCGCCGACTGTGCGCGGCACACGGCGCAGGTAGACAAGGTAAATTGCCAGAAGCGTCAGTAGCGCCATCGGGATCATCCACACGAAAAACGACGAGATTGAAATGCCGCTGATGCTGCACGCCACGATGACGCCCGTGAACGTCGGCACCATGGCCTCGGGAATGTGGCGGAGATAAGTAGCGACCGCCGCCTTTTCATCGTTTTTGAGGTGGTCGCCCGCTGCGCATCCTCAAACCGGTGGCGCAGGTCAAGCTCGTAGACGAGCACAGAGATCACATACATCGCAAGGTTCACCGACCAGACGTCCCAGCCCGTGAGCGTGTGCAGCACCGTCTGCCCCGCCGTGGCGAGCGGCAGGCGGAACATCACGATCATCAGAAGCGAGCCGAGGATCATTGCAAGGTAAAGGGGTAAGCGTTTGTTGAGCAGGGCGAGGATCACCGCAAAGATGACCAGAACTTTGATAAGGGCCATGGCGCTGACTTCCTCTCTCTATTTTCCGCGCAATACGAGAAAAAGGCCGGGCGGCCACTTTCAGGGTACCGTCCGGCCAAAATGCTATTGCGTTGTGCCTTATTGCTTTTCTCAGGCCTTCTGCTCTCTCGGCAGCAGGTGGATGGCGTGCTTCGGGCAGTTGGGCGCGCAGATGGTGCAGCCCCAGCACTTGTCCACATCATAGTGCACCTTGCGGTTGTCGTCCTTGTAGAACGCGCCGAAGTTGCAGATCTTCGTGCACTTGCCGCAGTTGACGCACTCGTCCTCGTGCCAGTCGATCTTCCAGTTCGATGTGGGGTAGATGAGGCGGGAACCGGCCTTGTAGGCCATCTGCATCGGAAAGCAGCACAGGCCGTCGCAGTTGCAGATGAAGCCGTCCTCGCCGTTCTGCATGAGGCCGCTGGCGTTGAACTCGCGCACCTTCTTCTTCATGTCCTCAGCACTGATGGGCTCAGCCACGCCGCGGTCGACCACGCCGTTCGGGGAATCGTTCAAGCTGACGCATACATTGAGCTTGCGGTCGTGGAAATACTTCTGGCTCTTGCAGTTGCAGGGCACAAGATGGATGCATCCGGAATGCTCGTCGATGATCTTATCAAACTCTTCAAGCGTCAGGTAGGTCTGGTTATGGACGTAGACGGGCTCTCCGGCAACCTTGGCCTTCACCTGTGGCAGGTAGATGGCCTGATAGACCTCCGTCTGCCAGTCGTAGAGCGCCTCGATGAGCTCTCTCGGCAGGCAGCCGAACTCATAGTACTCAAACTGGGCATAGTAGGAATAGCGGCTATAAAAGTCGCTGATCTTCCAGGTCGACTCCTCCGCGTCAGTGACCTTGCTCAGCACGTTGCGGGAGTACATGCGGTTGATGAGCACGTAGGGCGACGCGGCCAGGCGGTTCTTCTCCATGAGTTTACGCAGCTCTTTTTCCGCCATAGGCTCCTTGCCCATCAGAAGAATGACCTGCCATTCCTCCTCGTGCACCATCAGGTCGGCCACCTCGTCGAACTGCTCGGGCACTCCAAACAGCTCGTGCGCTTTCTTGCGATTCTCGTCGCTCAGCTTGCTGGTCAGTAAAGACATAATGCTATCTCCTCTTTTTTAGTTCGCTTGCCTGTTTCTTATCATTTATCTTCATTGCCCTTCATCAAGGGCGTTATCCTTCGCCCATCTACAGCAATGATACAACGATACTATGAACTATTCTTACTTTATCATAATGTTTCTCCGACGAATTATCGTTGAATCCGCACAACATTACCGTCCGTTCCGCCGCTCAGACCGCCCAGCGGATTCAACGCTTTTTTCAACGGTAACTCAGTATAATCTTTTCACGCTAAACGGTCAAGCGTTTCTGCGCTATGCACAAAAGAGACACAAACCAACATTGGGCGTTTATTTCGTAAAAAGCGCTTTTCTGTTTCCGCTTGCCGGAAAAATGTGTAAACTCTTCCGTTTTTGCCATAAAACGGGCAAAAATCGGCTTGTCATCCCCCCCTCGTTGGCGTATGATAAAAAGGAGGTAGATCCCCCCGCGGATTTGTCTTTCTCGTATTCACACGACTTACTCTCCCATTTCGTTTCAAGGAGGATCCCGCACAGTGGACGTTTTAATCACCCAAAAGAAGATGACCGACTCCGAAGCTTTCGTCAAGGCCCGCGGCGGCGGCAACCTGATCGGCAAGGCCATGTACGGCGGCGGCAAGATCACCATGCGCCAGCTCTATTTGCAGAGCTTTGAGGTCGTCTTCGACGCCTATTTCAAGCCCGGCCTTGTGGAGCGCTTTTTCACCCGCAAGGGCCAGATGGGCGGCAACTCGCAGAAGATCTGCATGATCGTTGAAGGCACGCGCTGCACCGCGAGCTACCACGAGCAGCCGCTCCCGCTTTACGAAGCCGATCTCGATCCCGACATGTGCCAGGATTCCACCTTCGACAAAGAAAAGATCATCGCCCAGGCCAAGCGCGTCGCCATGCGCATCATGCGCCGCCACTCGGGCCACATCATCACCTCGATGGAGGTTGCGTCCTACCGCCCCTTCTACCGCCCATACTACGTCGCGTTCTACGGCGAAATGGAGATGGGCAAGAAGGTGCGCTACATCGCCATCGAGGCCGACGGCTACAAGACCGACAGCTCCCTGTAAGAGAGCGAAACCCACATTTTAAGAGGTACGATCCGATATGAATACCATTACGCTTGGCGGCACCGCCACCATCAACGACCTTGTCAGCGTCGCGCGCTTTGGCGCGAAGGTCGCATTTTCCAAGGAATACGAAGAGCGCGTCAATCACTGCCGCGCCCATGTCGACCGCTTCAGCCACGAGGGCAAGGCCATCTACGGCCTCACCACAGGCCTTGGCGACAACTGGAAGAAGTTCATCCCCGAAAAGGACCGCGAGACGATCCAGCGCAACAACATCTACGCCCACACCTGCGCCGTCGGCGAGCCCATCGCCGAGGAGTGCACGCGCGCGATGATGTTCGTCATGCTCTGCCACTTCGGCTCCGGCCACACGGGCATCCGTCTTGAAACGCTTGCGCTGATCCGCGACATGCTCAACGCGGGCATCAGCCCCATCGTCCCCGGCCACGGCTCCGTCGGCTATCTGACGCTTGAGGGCCACATCGGCATGGTGATGATCGGCGAGGGCAAGGCCACCTATCAGGGCGAAACGCTTGACGGCGCGGAGGCGCTTAAGCGCGCGGGCCTCAAGCCCGTCGTACTCTCCTCCAAGGAGGGCCTTATCCTGCTCTCCGGCACCACGTCCGTCACCGCGTTCGCGTCGCTCGCCATCTACGACGCGCAGACGCTCAGCCTGACGGCGGATATCGCGGGCTCTTTCACGCTTGAAGTGCTCAAGGGCACGCTGATGGCCATGGACGAGCGCCTGATGGCCGTGCGTCCGCATCCCGACCAGATCAACACCGCGGCCAACATCCGCGCCATTTTGAAGGACAGCCCCATGCTCGAGCGCTATCGCGGCCACCGCGTGCAGGACGCACTGTCCATTCGCTGCATGCCGCAGCTCCACGGCCCGGTCAAAAAGGCCGTCAAGGACGCGCAGGCGACGCTCGCCATCGAGCTCAACTCGTCCGTCGACAACCCGCTCATCTTCGATGAAGAGGACGGCGGCGCGGTCGCGCTGATGGGCTGCAACGCCGACGGCACCTATGCCGGTATGGCGTCCGACAATCTCTGCATTGCGATCACCGACCTCTGCAAAATGAGCAACAGCCGCATCGACCGCCTGCTCAACAGCCTGGTGAGCGAGCTGCCGGCGTTCCTCAACAAGAATGCCGACTTTAACAACGGCCTCATGATGATCCAGTACGCCTCCGCGGGCCTTCAAGGCGAGCTGCGCATCCTCGCGCACCCCGCCGTGGTCGACAATCTGACCACCTGCGCCAACCAGGAGGACTACGTCAACATGGGCTACAACGCCGCCAAGAAGGCCTATGACTCGATGCACCTCGCCAAGTATATCCTCGCCGCCGAGCTCATCTGCGACGGCCAGGCGCTCGACTGCTACGAGGACAAGCGCTGCGCCAAGGGCACGCAGGCCATCTACGACCTGCTTCGCAGCAAGGTGCCCGAGATGGACAACGACATGCCCCTCACGCCGTATCTTGAGGCTGTCGCCCAGCAGATCATCGACCGCGAGTATATCCGCACCGTGGAAGCGAGCCTCGGCGCGTTGAAGTTCTAAAGGAGAATGCCATGAGCGAGCACGAACACGTCCGTGAACACAGCCACGGGCACCCCCATGTGCACGGGCATGTCCATGACCCTGAGCAGGTGAAAAAGATCAGCAACCGCCTTGCGCGCGCTATCGGGCACCTCGAATCCATCAAAAAGATGGTGGAAGACGACCGCGACTGCTCCGAGGTGCTGATTCAGCTCGCCGCGGTGGAGTCCGCCATCCGCTCGACCAGCCGCCAGATTTTGCGCAACCACATGGAGACCTGCGTCACCGCCGCCATCCAGCAGAACGACGAGGAGACGCTCTCCGAGCTCTACCGCGCGATCGACGAGCTTCTAAAATGACAAGTGAAAAACGTCCGGCTGAATATCAGCCGGACGTTTTTTATTGGAATGTTCTTCCATTTG
>CAVFND010000054.1:0-6645 GCA_963623615.1 Oscillibacter sp. ER4
CTTCACGGTCGAAAACGGCAGGATCGTCACCGAGACGAACCGCTGCGGCGGCATCCTCGGCGGCATCACGAACGGCATGCCCATCGTGTTCCGCGCGGCGTTCAAGCCGGCGCCGTCCATCGCACGCGAGCAGCAGAGCGTCAATTTGCAGACGATGACACCGGAGAAGATGGCCGTCACGGGCCGCCACGACCCGTGCATCGTGCCGCGCGCCGTGCCCTGCGTGGAGGCGGCGGCCGCCATCGCGGTCTATGACGCGTATCTGTCGCGCAAAAAGGAAATGAGGTAAGGGAACATGGACTTAAACGACTATCGAAAAGAGATCGACAGCATCGACGATCAGCTCATCGCGCTCTTTGCTAAGCGTATGGAGACCGCCGAAAAGATCGCGGAATACAAGAATGCCAACGGCCTGCGCGTGCTCGACGCGCGCCGCGAGAAGGAGAAAATGCGCGAGATCCTGGACAAAACGCCGGACGATCTGCGCGAATACGTCTCCTCGCTCTACTCCCTCATTTTTGAGCTGAGCCGCAGCCGCCAGAGCTGCCTTCTCGGCACGAAAGGCGACCTGCCCGCGAAAATCGCCGAGGCCATCGAAAAGACGCCGCAGCTCTTCCCCGAGGACGCCGCCGTCGCCTGTCAGGGCGTGGAGGGCGCGTACTCCGAGCAGGCGTGCGAGCGGCTGTTCAAGCGTCCGAGTACGTTCTTTTTCAGCAGCTTTGAGGCAGTATTCTCCTCTATTGAAAAGGGCCTCTGCCGTTACGGCGTGCTGCCGCTGGAAAACAGCACGGCGGGCAGCGTGAACGCGGTCTACGACCTGATGACGCAGCACAACTTCCGCATCGTGCGCTCGGTGCGCATCAAGGTTGACCATAATCTTCTCGCCAACCCCGGCGCGAAGCTCGAAAACATCCGTGAAATTTACTCCCACGAGCAGGCCATCAGCCAGTGCACGCGCTTTTTGCAGGGCCTTCCCGATGTGAAGGTCATCCGCTGCGAGAATACCGCAGTGGCGGCGCGCATGGTGGCCGAGTCCGGCCGCGACGATGTGGCGGCGCTGTCGTCCCGCGCGTGCAGGGACCTCTACGGCCTTGACTGCCTGGCTGCTTCTGTGCAGGATCAGGGCAACAACTTCACGCGCTTCATCTGCATTGCGAAAAGCCTCGAAATTTACCCCGGCGCGGACCGCACGAGCCTGATGATGGTGCTGCCGCACCACCCCGGTTCACTCTACAAGGTGCTCTCGCGCTTCAACGCGCTCGGCGTGAACATGAACAAGCTCGAGAGCCGCCCGATGCCGGACCGCAACTTCGAGTTTATGTTCTACTTTGACCTTGAGACCTCGGTCTACGCTCCGCAGTTTACCCAGCTTATGGGCGAGCTGCCCGAGCTGTGCGAGGAGTTCACGTATCTGGGTTCTTACAGTGAGGTGGTTTGAATGAAGCGCTGCGGTTTGCTTGGCGAAAAGCTGGGGCATAGCTATTCGCCCGCCATCCACGCGGAATTGGCGGACTATGAATACAGGCTTTACGAGGTCGCGCCCGAAAAGCTCGGCGATTTCTTAACGAGTGGCGGCTTTGACGGCCTGAACGTCACGATCCCCTATAAAAAAGCCGTCATCCCGTACTGCGCGGAGCTCTCGCCCATCGCGAAAAAGCTCCAGAGCGTGAACGTGCTGGTGCGCCGCGAGGACGGCACGCTGTACGGCGACAATGCCGACGCCTACGGCTTTGCCGGTATGGTCAGAGCGAGCGGCATCGCCATTGAGGGCAAAAAGACGCTCGTGCTCGGCTCCGGCGGCGCGTCCTCGACGGTCCACGCCGTGCTTGAGGAGATGGGCGCGCGCAGCGTGACCATCATTTCCCGCAAGGGGGAGGACAACTACAGCAATCTGGACCGCCACGCGGACGCCGAGGTCATCGTGAACACCACGCCTGTCGGCATGTACCCGAACTGCGGTGTGTCGCCGATCGACTTATCGCTCTTCCCGAAGCTCGAGGGCGTGCTCGATATCGTCTACAACCCTGCGCGCACGGCGTTTGTCTTGCAGGCGGAAAAGCTCGGCATTCCGTATATGAGCGGGCTCTATATGCTCGTCGCGCAGGCCAAGCGTACGGCGGAGGTCTTTGAAAACAGGGACATCCCCGACAGCGAGACCGAGCGCATCTGGAAAAAGCTGAGTCTCGAGATGCAGAACATCGTGCTCGTCGGTATGCCCGGCAGCGGCAAGAGCACCGTTAGCGCGCGCCTTGCCGAAAAGCTCGACCGCATCGCGCTCGACAGTGACGCCGAGATCGAGGAGAAAAACGGCGCGACCTGCGCCCAGCTCATCGAAAAGCACGGCGAGGCGGAATTCCGAAAGCTCGAGAGCGAGACCATCGCAGAGCTCGGCAAGCGCTCCGGCGCGGTCATCGCCACGGGCGGCGGCTGCGTGACGCGGGAGGAAAACTACGACCTTCTGCACCAGAACGGCATCATCTTCTGGCTGGAGCGCGACTTGAGCCAGCTGCCGCGCGAGGGCCGTCCTCTTTCCGCGGGCGACCTTGCGGCGATGTACGACAAGCGCAAGGCCTGCTACGAAAGATTTGCCGACCACATCGTCGACAACAACGGCACGGTCGATGAGACCGTGCAGGCGATCCTCAATTATCTGAAATAGAAATGAAAACTGCCCGCCGCAATTTTGCGGCGGGCAGCTTTGCGCGATGGCGAAACTTACGGCAGGGGATGGCGCGCTCGCTGTGCGAGCGCTTCGTCATAACGACGCGCGCAGCGCCGCCAGTCGATCACCTGCACGCGCAGGGCGAGGGATTCCTCGCTGCAAGGCACCACCGGCGCGGTCAGGTCGAGCAGCACCGCGCCAAACGCAATGTCAGGGTCCTTGGTGCCGGTGAGCCGGAGCGTGCCGTCCGTCATCAGCGAGAGCAGGACGCGCCCGCCGCAGCCGCGGCGCAGCGCGTGCGTGAGCACGCGCTCAAAGTCCTCCCGCTCACCGAAATCGCGTAAAATCGCGGCCTCAAATGTATTCAAGACAGACCACCTCGTCACATGGTATGCAAAAACAGAGGCCGGCAGCACAAAAAAGCGGAAAGCCCGATGACTTTCCGCTTTCCACTTTGTTTATAATCAGATGTGGATGACCTTCAGCTCACTGGCC
Organism: Oscillibacter sp. ER4; assembly: GCA_963623615.1. Lineage (GTDB taxonomy): Bacteria > Bacillota > Clostridia > Oscillospirales > Oscillospiraceae > Hominicoprocola. The sequence goes on from CAVFND010000054.1 coordinate 3,158, forward strand.
TCAAACAGGCCGAGGCGCTTGCCGACGTTGACATACACCTGCGGATCGCCGCTCGTGCAGATGACGAACTTGCCCTTCTTCTGGGGATTGAGCGCGTTCTGCTCGGTGAGGTACGCCTTGACGGCGTTTGCCTGTTCGAGCGCGGGGTTGATGAGGTGCATTTCGGGGTAGCACTCGTGGAAGTTCTCTTCCACGATGGGATAGTGCGTGCAGCCGAGAATCAGGTTTTCGACCTTTTCGCGCGCGAGGATGTTGTCGACCTGTGTGCGGATCTCGGTGTTGATGTCGTGCCGGTTGAAGTCGCCGCGGTCGACGAGCGCCGCGAGCAGGGGAGAGCCCTTGCCGACGACCTTGCACTCGGGATCACCCTCATGGATGAGCTCGGCGTACTTGCCGGAGGCGACAGTGAATTCCGTCGCGATGAGGCCGACGCTCTTGAGGTGCTCGCGCAGAACGTATTTGGCGGCTTCCTCCACGATGCTGACGATCTTATAGTCGAAGCGGGGGCGCAGGCGGTCGGCCATGGTGGAGATGGTGTTGCAGGCGATGGCGGTGCACTTGACGCCGTTGTCGCCGAGGAACTGGAGCATGTGGCTGCTCAGCTCGAAGATCTGGTCAGAAGTCTTGTTGCCATAGGGGCAGTTGGCGCTGTCGCCAAAGTAAATGATGTCTTCGCCGGGGAGGATGCGCTGTAATTCGCGGACAACGGTGAGACCACCGATGCCGCTGTCCATCACGCCGATGGGGTTACCTGCGTTCAACATGGTTGAAAGCCTCCTTTTTTCATCTGCGGTTATTGTACCACATGTACAAAAAAATGCAAGAGATAAATCATTTTTGCCGTTTATCACAAATCGGAGGAAAAGGATTGCAATTTTCCTCCCACCTGATAAAATACTATTTGGTGAGAGTTGGCATTTTTCAATGCCGCAAGAATATGCCGCGCGGCGGCATACTATGACAAAGGATGAGAGGTTTGAAACGCTTATGACGATTTTCAACTTGATCTCCCTCTTCGGCGGTCTGGCGCTGTTCCTGTACGGCATGCGCCTGATGGGCGACGGACTGAAAAAAGGTTCGTCCGACGCCTTTAAGCGCGCGATGGAGAAGGTGACGAACAACCCGCTCGTCGGCTTTCTGCTGGGCCTTGTGGTCACGGCAGTCATCCAGAGCTCCACGGCGACGATCGTGCTGATGTCGGGCCTCGTCGGTGCGGGTGTGATGTCGCTGCACCAGTCGATCGGTGTCATTCTGGGCGCGAATGTCGGTACGACCATCACGGGTCAGATCATCCGCCTTCTTGACGTGAACGCATCGGAGACGTCGCTGCTCAATTTCTTCAAGCCCTCGACGCTCGCGCCCCTTGCGGCGATCATCGGCATTCTGTTCCTGATGGCGATCAAGACCCGCCAGTCTGATACGATCGGCTCAATCGCGATGGGCTTCGGCATTCTCTTCACCGGCCTTCTCAGTATGACCGCGGCAGTGAGTCCGCTGTCGGAATCCGAGACATTTGCCAATATGTTCTATCAGCTCTCGGGACAGCCGCTGCTCGGGTTTCTGCTCGGCACGGGCGTTGCATTTCTGCTCCAGAGCTCGTCGGCGACCATCGGCATTTTGCAGGCCATCGCTACGACCGGCGCGCTGACATTCTCGTCGGTTTACGCCATCATCATCGGCGTCAACATCGGCGACTGCGTGACGACGGCCATTGTCTGCTCTATCGGCTCGAAGGCCGATGCCAAGCGCACGGGCGTCATCCATATTCTCTTTAATATCGCCGGCTCAATTCTTGTGATCGTGGGGCTGGTGCTGCTGCGCTCGTTCGGCGTGCTCGATTCCCTGTGGGATCAGGCGCTTTCTTCCGGCGGCATCGCGAACGTGCACACGGTGTTCCGCCTTATTTCGGCCGTCGTGCTGCTGCCCGTGTGCGGGCAGTTTGAAAAGCTCTCGCGCAAGCTCGTCAAGGACGATGTGCGCCTCGGCGAAAATGTCGACCACGAGCTGTCGCTTCTCGATGAGAAGTTTTTTACCTCTCCCGCCATCGCGCTTTCCGGCGCGGGCGAGGCCATCACCACCATGGCGCGCCTTGCGCGCACGGGCGTGATGAGCGCGATGGGCGTGCTCGAGCAGTACGACGCGCACACGATCGAGGTCATCAACGAAAACGAGGACCACATCGACAAGCTCGCCGACCATGTGGACAACTACCTCATCCGTCTGTCGCCGCACATGCCGAGCGGCCACGGAAGCGACATGCTGAACTACTATATCCAGTGCTTCGGCGAGTTTGAACGAATCGGCGATCATGCCGTGAACCTGACGGAAAACGCGCAGGAGTTCCTTGACCGCAATGCAAGCCTGTCGCCCACGGCGCATCAGGAGCTCATGGTGCTGCGCGAGGTGCTCGGCGAGATTTTGGACTACACCTACAAGGCCTTTGCCGCGACGGACTACGAGGCCGCGCGTCATATCGAGCCGGTCGAGGAGGTCGTGGACGACCTTGTTGCCACGCTGCGCGCCAACCACATCCGCCGCGTGCGCGACGGGCAGTGCACGGTGTACGCAGGTCTTACGTTCCTCGATATCCTCGTCAATGTGGAGCGCATTGCCGACCAGTGCTCAAATGTCGGCGTCTTCACGCTCTCGATGTTCGACGAGCACATCATGAACAATCACCACGACTACATTCAGGCGCTGCATCAGGGCAAAGACCCGGTCTTCAACCGCGCCTATCAGGAGACGCACGACAAATACTTCGGCGAGCTCAAACGCATCGAACGCAGCAAGTGAACCGCGCCGGAGATGTGTCTCCCCGACCAATGGAAAATGACGATCAATGCGACTTTTGTGCGCCGCGGCTTGCGTTTGCCGCGGCGCTTTGCTATAATGCGGTGCATAATAACAGCGTGATTCTCTGCAAAGGAGCATAAAAATATGAAAGCGATTCTTGATGAAATGCTTGCGGCCCTTGCACGCGGCGAGCGCGTGGTGCTGGGCAGTATTCTGGCGTCCTCGGGCTCTGTGCCGCGCGGCGCGGGCGCGAAGATGGCCGTCTTTGAAGATGGCCGCGTGCTCGGCACGATCGGCGGCGGCGCAGTGGAGCGGCTGAGCATCCAGCGCGCGCAGGATGCGCTCAAAAACGGCGGCAGCAACGAGCTCAAGTCCTACAACCTGCACCCGAGCGAGGTGGCCAGCACGGGCATGATCTGCGGCGGCGCGGTGACGGTCTACTTTCAGTTCTTCGCGCCCGAGCAGACCGAGGACATTGCGGTGCTGAAGCGCTGGCGCGAAATGCTCGACAAAGATGTCGACCTTTGGCTGCTGCTGTCTCTCGACGGCGACGGTGTGAACGAGTTCCATGTCGTCACGCGCGAGGAGATCCCGCAGGACAAGGCGGGCTATTTCTCGGCCAAGGCTGTGTGGAAGGACGGCATTTATGCTGAGCCGCTGTGCCATGCGGGCAGCGTGTATATCTTCGGCGGCGG
>CAVFND010000054.1:6655-8606 GCA_963623615.1 Oscillibacter sp. ER4
TCCGCGTGGTGATGTACGACAACCGCGAGGAGCTTGCGAAAAAGGAAAACTATCCCATGGCGAGCGAGGTCATCTTCGGCAGCTTTTCCGATATTTCCGGCAAGGTGGCGCTCACGGCGAACGACTACGCCGTCGTGATGACGCCGGGCCATCAGGCGGACTATGAAATTCTCTCCCAGGTGCTGGGGAGCGACGCGACCTATATCGGCTGCATCGGCAGCCGCACGAAGGTTGCCAAGACGCGCGAGCGCCTCAAGGGCGACGGCTATTCGGAAGAAGACATCGCGCGCGTCCACGCGCCCATCGGCCTTCCCATTCTGGCCGAGACGCCGGAGGAGATCGCCATCAGCATCGCGGCGGAGATGATCGAGCACCGCGCGCACCTTGCCGGACAGCGGCACTGAGGGCGTGTGTATGCAGATCGCACCGCTTTTGCACGTTGGCCGCGGCGTGACGGCCATCATCGGCGGCGGCGGAAAGACGACGCTGATGGAAACGCTTGCCGAGGAGCTTTCGAAAAAGGGCAAGGTCATCATCACGACCACGACGCACATCCGCCGTCCGGAGCAGTATGAAACGCTGTTGGACGCTACCGCGGCCGCCGTTTCGGCGGCGCTGGAACGGTCGAGCATCGTCTGCGTCGCCGAAACGGCGGAGAGAGGCAAACTCTGCGCGCCGCGGCTCTCGATGAAAACGCTCGCGCAGCTTGCCGATTTTCTCCTTGTCGAGGCGGACGGCGCGAAGCGCCTGCCGCTCAAGGCGCACGCCTGCCACGAGCCGGTGATCCCTGCGGAGGCACAGCGTGTCATCATGGTCATCGGCATCGATGGCGTCGGCAAAAAAATCAGCGAGACCTGCCACCGCAGCGCACTCTACGCGCAGCTTGCGGGCGTGGATGAGGAGACAGTCGTGACGCCGCGGCTCGCCGCGCGCGTTGTCAACGCCGAGGGCTACGGCGACCGCGTTTATATCAACAAGGTGGAGTCTGCCGCCGGCTATGAAGCGGCGCAGACCATGGCAAACGAATTTTCCTGCCCGGTCATTGCGGGCAGTCTGCATCAGGGGGTATACGTATGCTTGCATTGATTCGCGGCGCGGGAGATATCACAAGCGGCGCGGCCATGAGGTTGTGGCGCTGCGGGATCGACGTGGTGATGACCGACCTCGCCCGTCCGACGGCTATCCGCCGCACGGTGGCGTTTTCCGACGCCATCGTCCACGGGGAGACGACGGTCGAGGGTCTGCGCGCCGTGCGCGCGGAGAACGCCGCGGAGGCGAAGAAGCTGCTGCGCAAGGGTGTGCTGCCCGTTTTGGCCGACCCTGCGTGCGCCTGCCGCGAGGAACTCGCGCCCGACGCACTTGTGGATGCGATCTTAGCCAAGCGCAACCTTGGCACGAAGATCACGGATGCGCCCATCGTCGTGGGCGTCGGCCCCGGCTTCACGGCGGGGGAGGACTGCCACGCGGTCGTCGAGACGATGCGCGGCCACACGCTTGGGCGCGTCATCTACTCCGGCAGCGCACTGCCGAACACGAATATTCCGGGTCTGATCGGCGGTTTTGCGGGCGAGCGCGTGCTGCGCGCGCCGTGCGACGGCGTTTTCACTGCCGTCCACCGCATCGGCGACACGGTCGAGGAGGGCGAAACCATCGGCTTTGTCGAGGGCCAGCCGATGAAGTGCACCATCAGCGGCGTGCTGCGCGGCGTGCTGGACGATGGTGTGCCGGTCAAAAAGGGCATGAAGTCCGGCGATGTTGACCCGCGCTGCAAGCCGGAATACTGCACGACGATCTCGGACAAGGCCCTCGCCGTCGGCGGGGGAGTAGTTGAAGCGGTGCTGTATTTAAACGCGAAACAACAGGGCAGACGTTGATGCTCCCTGCACCGCGCGGGAGTGTCCCATTGGCATGGGACTGCGTATAAAAGGGGGTATTCTCTCACGTGAGAGAA
>CAVFND010000055.1:0-8569 GCA_963623615.1 Oscillibacter sp. ER4
GTCTCCACAATGCGGCGAGCGCAGCAATGCCGCATTCCGCAGGCAGTCTGCCGCCGTTCTTCCGTCACTCGCGCCTCACGATAGTAAGGCGCGGTTGCAAGACGTAACGACTCGCAGAAGATTCATGGCGAAGCCATGTACACCGCACCCACACTGCGCAGCGCGTGCAGTTATTCAAGCTGCAATCCCGCAATGTCGGGGTCAAGGGGCAAGGCCCCTTGCGTTCTCTTGGGGGATCTAAAGGGGGCCATTCTCTCACGTGAGAGAATGGCCCCCTTTCTCGTGTCCCCACACGGTGCGGGGGAAAAATCCCAAAAAGTTTACTTTTTGAACTTCTTCAAAGTATCAGCAATGATACCCTGCTTCAAAACCATGCTGACCAGCACATAGACAATACAGCCTACAACGCCCGTCAGGCCGCACTTGACAACAAGCATCAGCTTACTGTCATCCGCCGTGACAAGCAGCGAATGCCCGCCGTACAGCACGACCGCCATCGCCGCCGTGGCGGCAAGGCCCTTGAGAAGCGGCACAAGGCGCACGATCTTTGTTCCGTGGAAGAGCTGGATCGTCATTGCGATCGCGCCGATCGTCAGCGCAAGCGACGTTGCCAGCGCCACGCCGGTGTCGGTGTAAAACACGTGGTTCAAAATGATGTTCAGCACCAGAACGCCGAGGTTGATGAGCAGCGGCACCAGCGTCTTTTTCATCGCGTAGTAGGCCTTGTTCAAAAGGTCGAGCACGGCGAAGGCGCTCATGCCGAGCGCGTAGCGGGCGAAGATGCTGCCCGTCATCTCGGTCGACTCGGCGGTGAAGCTGCCGCTTTCAAAGATGACGCGAATGATATCCGTGCCGAAGGCGCACATCATCGCGCAGACCGGCAGGATAAAGAGCAGCGTATTTTCCGTCACGTTCCAGATGTAGCCGAGATACCCTTTCGAGTCCTCCTTCGTGAACTCGCGGTTAAAGCGTGGGAACATGACCGCGCTGATGCTGTACAGCACGCTCGTCGTCAGCGGGGTGAAGAGCTTGTCAGCGTAGTAGAACGCGCTGACGGCGCTGTCATTGAGCGCCGTGGCGGTCGCCGTGTCGATTAAATAGCAGAACAGGAAGATCGATGTCGTCAGCACCGTGACGAGCGCGGTCTTGAAGTAGGTCCCGACATAGTTCTCCTTGCGGTCGAGCATTGGCCGGTAGACATAATGTTCCTTCTTCGCATACGGGATGCTCATGGCAAGCTGCAGCAGCCACGCGCACGAGCTCGCGATGACGACGCCCTTGATGCCCCACTTCGCACCCAGCGTCACAAGGAAGATCGCAAGGAACGCATTGTACGGGATGCTCATGCTGCCCTGCAATTCGTAGTGGTCGGTCGCCTGGAAGATGGCGACATTCAGATACGCCGCCGCTACGACCGGCAGCGCGCAGGCCATGATGCGGATATAGCTTGCAAGGCGCGGCAGCTCAGCCGCGTCAAGGTCCCAGATCGTGCCGACAAGCGGCGTCGAGGCGAAAATCTGCCACAAAACGACCGCCGCGAGCGAACCGAGCAGCGTGATGGTCATCAGGTTATTGGCCGCTTTTTCGCCGCGCTTGCGGTCAGCGGCGAATTCCTTCGTCAAAATCGGCACCGCCGCGATGCACAGCGCGTAGCACATCGTCGTAAAAAGATAGAGCGTCGAGTTGTACGACGCGGTGTAGAGGTCCGCATCCACACCGGTGCCGAAGATGTTGGCCTGCATCATCTCGCGCACCACGCCGAGGAGCTTGGCGAACAGCGTCAGCAGAAAGACGAAGCTGATCGCGCCCGCCGTGCGGACGCCCGATTTATCCTTCTTTTCCGTATTTTTTTGAGGGTCTTGCATGGTATGTTTCCTCGATTTCTCCATGATCGCGCAAATCATCTCCTCGTTCGTGTCGAGCTTGCGCGAAAGCTCAGCCATGTGCGCTTCGACGCACTGCACCTGTTCCTTGCCCGTTTCGAGCACGCGCTCGGCCTCGGGCATGAAGAGCTCCGCCGTGAAGTTTTCCTTCGTGCTCAGCTTGTCGAGCCCCACGGAGTTCAAAAACGCCGTGCACTTGGGGTCATACGAAATGCCGATCAGCGGCACGCCCATGATGGCCGCATAGATGAGCGAATGCAGGCGCACGCCGACGAGCAGGTCCATGTTGCCGATGATGGAGAGCATATCCTCGGAGAGGTACTTTTCATTCAGGCACACCGCCGTGTCGTCGGGCAGCTGCGCGGCAATATGGCGGCAGACCTCGCCGTCCTCTTCATAGTGGAACGGGATGAGCACGGACTGCGCGTTGTACTTGTCCTTCATCATCTGGATGGATCGCAAAAGCTCTTTGACAAAGCGGCTGTCCGTGTCCCGCTCGCGGATAGCCCAGCCGACGGTCAGGCGTCCGCCGAGTGAGACGCCCGCCTTCTGCAAGGTCTCCGCGCCGACGTCGCCGTCGGGCTTTTTCATGCGGATAACGGGGTCAGCCGTGATGACGACCTTGTCGCGCGCGATGCCGATCTCCTCCAAAAGTGCCGCCGAGCGCTCGTCGCGCACGACGATGCCGTCCGCCCGCTTGAGCGCCGCCGCCGCGGCGCGGCGGTTGCCGGGCCGGTCGATGGGGCCGATGCCCTGCGAGTAGATGAACACCTTTTTGTGGAAGAACTCCGCGCAGCGGATGATGGAGAGGTAATAGTGCAGGCTCTTGCTGCTCGTCACATCCTGCAAAAGGCTGCCGCCGCCGGAAATCAGCATGTCGCACTTTTTCACCGCGCGCAAAATCGCCATCGGCGACATGCGGTCCACCGCCTCGACGCCGTATTTTTCGCGCGTGGAGGCGGGGTTGTGCGAGAGCACCGTGAGCGAGCAGTCGGGAATGTGCTCGCGCAGCGACGAGACGAGCGTGCGCAGGATAGACTCGTCGCCGATGTTGTCGAAGCCGTAATAGCCCGAAATCAGAATGTTAACCATTCGTCACCCCGCAGATCCTGCGCACAAGGCGGTAAATGAGCTCCGCCACAATGACCACGGCTGTGCCGATGATCAGGCCAAAGAGAATGCCCCAGCCGGTGCGCAGCAGGCTCAGCAAAAACGGCGTGCGGATGTGCAGGAACGTGTTGACCACGCTGACAAGTCCGATGGTCATGCCCGTGCCGAAGATCATCGGCAGGAATCTCATTCTGCGGCGCAGCGACCAGATGAAGAGCATCAGCATCGGCCAGCCGACGATCATCTCCTTCGTGCGCGGGCGGGCGATGAGCGTATTTTCAAGGAAGTTGCGGAACGCGAGCTCTCTTGCCGACGTCGTGGTCGAGTTGCCGGTGCGGTACATATAGTAGACAAACACCAGCAGCATGAACACCGCCGCCACCGCGATAACGACGATCGCGAGGAACCAGCCAAGCTTCATCGGCGTCTGCATCAGCTCGCCGAAATAGGCGTTGAAGCGCTTAACGCGGTTCTTCTCCCCGCGCTGTCCCGCGTGGGCAAGGACGGTCTCACGCGCGCCGGTCTCTTCATAGGCGTAGACCAGAAGGTAGCCGAGCATGAAAATCGCGATGGGGATGAGCTGCATGAGCTTGACGCCGCGGTACAGGTCGATCTCGAGGATATACGAGAGCTGCGAGAGCGCGGACGACGCGAGCAGCGACCCGCAGAGCGCCGTCAGGATCGTCACGATGGCCGTACCAAGCGTAAAGCCGAGGAGCCTGCCGAACTTGATCTGCGGCTCATTGCGTCTCTTTTCGAGCAGCACGCGGCACAGGCCGACAGCGGCGATCGACGGCATCACAATGCCGCCGGACATCGAGAGGATCAGGCGGAACATCGAGGGCTTCAGCACCGCAAGGCCGGCAAGGCCGAGTGCGCCGACGGCAAACAGGATCGTGCGCCAGCGCTTGCCGATGAAGAAGAACATATCAAGCAGGATCACGATGAGCGCCGCCGTGCCGATGCCCTGCAGCACCTTGAGCGCCGTGGACGGGGTCTTGAGCTCCATCGCGGGCACGGTCGCGTGCGTGTAGCCAAGGGGCTCTAAGCGCGTGTCAAGGTCGGTGAGCATCTGCTCATAGTCGGCGGGGTCGGTGATGTAGACCCACTCCTTCTCGTCGGCGTCCCAGCTGACGTCGCTGTCCGGCTCGAGGATCATCTTGAGGAAGATGATCTTGCAGTTGCGCTCGGCGATGGCACGGAAGAACGTGTTCGTGATCTCCTCGGGGCCTTCATAGCCGCAGTATTCATAGCGGTTCTGGATGTACGCCCATTCGTTGAACACGCGCACGCCGCGATATCCCGTGTTGTCGAGCAGCTCTTCAATGCCGGGCCAGACAAGGTTCTGGCTCTGGTCGTTCTGCTCCATCATGGCGATGCTCGCGCCGCTCTCATTGAGATACTGCGTCAGAAGCTCCAGATTCTCGTCGTCCTCATAGCCGACGAGCTCGTCGCCGTTGTTCATAAAGTAGGGCGCGTTGAAGTGCTTGAGCACTTCGATATAGGCCTCGGCAAATTTTGTGCCGTTCATATCCTTTTCCGTCACAGAGCGCGGGATGATCTGGTAGCCGTGGCGCTCGAACAGTTCCACCGTGTCCGGCCAGATGCCAAGACGCAGGTCGAGCAGCTTTTCGCCCTTCATGCCGTTTTTCTGCTGCTGGATGAAGATGAAGCCATGCTCACCGTCCAGATACGTCTTGGCCTCGAAGTCCTCAAAGCGGGTCTCGAAGGCGTTCAGCATCCACTCATAGCTCGCGGCGGTCTCCGTCCAGATGATCGCGTCGCTCACGTCGGTGCTCTCGCGCAGCCACTGCGCGACCTCGGCGGGGTACTGATTCTCCCAGCCGTAGTTCTCCGCCGCTTTTTTCACGGTCATCGCGTGCACGGGGATGGCCGCATTGTCGTGCAGGTTGAGGGCGCTCGCCTCGCTGAGCGCGACCTTGTCGACACCGAGCGACTTGAAGAGGTCGAGCCATTCATCCTCCGACTGCGAGGACTGACGCGCCATTGAGCGCATGCTGTTGTAGTCGAGGACAATGTCGTAATACTTGTTGCTCTCCTCCGCCTGCACGCGCGAGATGAGCGGCACGAGCGAAGCGAGCAGGCCGATCAGCGCAATGACGGCCAGAACGCGGTTTCTTTTCAGTATGCTTTTCATTTGTGTACTCCTTGTGCATTCTCCGCACTGTTTTTCTCGTTAAAGAGAGGCAAGCTCTACCGGCGTGCCGAGCGTCTTGGAAAAGGTGTAGACCTTCGCGACGTCTTCGATGTATTCCGCGCGCAGATACGCCTGCGCGAGGTCCCTCCCCACGGCGAGCACACCGTGATTGGCCAGCGTGCAGCCGCCGCGGTCCCTGAGCGCGGGGATCGCGTTCGTGCCGACGGCCTCGGTCCCCGGTGCGGCGTAGGCCGCGCAGCGGACGTCGCCGCCCAAAAAGATGCGCGATTCGATCAACACCGCGGGGATGCTCTTCCGCACGACGGCGAACGCCGTCGCATAGGGCGAATGCGTGTGGAAGACGGCGTTCGTCCCGCCATACGCCTTGTAGACCGCCGCGTGCATGCGCCACTCGCTCGAGGGCTGCAATTTTCCTTCGAGCACCGTGCCGTCGAGCTTCATGTGCACGATATCCCGCGCGCGCAGCACGTCGTAGCGCACGGACGTCGGCGTGATGAGCATTTCATCGGGCGCGACGCGGCAGCTCATGTTGCCGCTCGTGCCGGAAAACAGGCCCTCGTGGAACGCCTCAAGCGATTTGTCCACGATCTCCTGACGAAGAATGTCCAGATTTTGTTCCATTTAAATCACCAGATTGTCCTTGCCGATGCTGCCGTCCGTAAAATAGCGGTGCAGATCGTAGGGAGAATAAATACCGAGGTCGGTCACGACGCCCGAGACAAGGTGCGGCGGCGTGATGTCGAAGGCGGGATAGTAGCCCTTCACGCCCTCCATCGCCGTGCGCACGCCCATGGCCTGGAGCGTGAAGTTCGGGTCACGCATTTCAATGTGAATGCTGTCCACCGTCTCGTGCCCCTGATCGGGCGCGCCGGTGACGAAGTACGGGATGCCCATGTACTTCGCGACGATGGCGTTCTGGAACGTGCCGACCTTGTTGACGACGTGGCCGTCGCAGCAGATGGCGTCCGCCGCGGTGGTGAAGACATCGACCTTTTCGTTCTGCATGACGAACGCCGGCATATTGTCGGAGATGACCGTCACGTCAAAGCCCATGTCGTGGCAGACGGACGCCGTCAGGCGCGCGCCCTGAAAATACGGGCGCGTTTCGGGGCAGAACAGCCTGATGTTCTTGCCGCGGCTGCGGCACTCGCGCAGCATCGTACCAACGATGGTCTCGGCGAAGCAGTGCGTCATCACCGTGCCGTTGTCGGGGAACATATCGACTAAGTACGAGCCGATCTTCGCCATGCGCTCATAGCGCACGTTGTTGAGCTCGACGGTCTTATTCTTGATGGCCTCGGCCACATTCCCGCCCGCCGCAAGCGCGCGCTCAGCCTCTTTTAAGCAGATATCGCACAGAAGCGTCATGCGCTTTTGCGTCGTGGGGCGCGCGTGGGAAATAGTATACGCCGCCTTTCTAAGGTATTCCATCTGCTCGCTTGCCGACTTGCCGCGGCATTCCCACGCCGCGAGCGCCATGCCCATCGGCGCTGCCGTGTAGGGACCCGCGCTCTGCGTCACCATGTCGGTGATGGCCTGCGCGACCTCAACGTGCGTGCGGCACGTGACAAATTCGACCTTCGCGGGGTAAACGCGCCGGTCTAAGATGCGCACCTCGCCGTCTTCAAACCACGCGACATTCTCATAGCGCAGCAGGAAAGCGAGGTCTTTGTCCGCTCTCTCCATGTTTCTTCTCTCTCACTTTCTATAAAGGCGCTCCACGGCGCGTTCCATGTCGGCGCGCACCTTGTTCTCGTCCAGCGTCTTGAATTCGCCGTTCTCATATAAAATCTTACCGTCCACCATCGTCATGCACACGTCGCCCGCCTGCGCCGAGCAGGTCAAAAGCGCGGGCGTGTCGAAATTGGGGTAAAGGTGGGGCTTGCTCAGATCAAGCGCGATGATATCGGCCTTTTTGCCGACGGCCAGCGCGCCGGTGTCATCGCGGCCCTGCAATTTCGCGCCGTTGATTGTCGCCATGTCGAGCACCTCCTGCGTCGAAATGTACGTCGGGTCGTTGTGATATCCGTCGTGCATGATCTCAGCAAGGTGCATTTCCTCGAACATATTTAAATTGTTGTTGCTGGCCGTACCGTCGGTGCCGAGCGTCACGTTGATTCCCTTGTCCATCATCTGGCGGATGGGGGCAAAGCCGCTGCCGAGCTTTAAGTTCGATGTCGGGTTGTGGATAACGCTGACGCCGTGCGCCTTCAGAATGTCCATGTCGCGCTCCGTCACGGCGACGCAGTGCGCCGCCGCCGTGGGCGAATCGAACGTGCCGAGCGATTCGAACCACTCCGCCGGCGTTTTGCCGTAGCGCTCGATGCACTCGCGCTGTTCGCGCGCGGTCTCGGCGAGGTGGATGTGCATGCGCCCGCCCTTTTCGCGGCAGAGGTCGCTGTAGGCCTTGACGATATGGCTCTTGCAGGTATACTCCGCGTGGATGGAAAAGTCAATGTGAATGCGCCCGTCCGCCGCGCCGTGGTACTCTTCAAAAAGCGCGAGCGATTCGGGGATCTGCGTGTTCTGCTCCACGGTCTGGTTCTCGTCAAAGCACTGCACACAGCGGTTCAGGTTCGCCTTGATCCCCGCCTCTTCGACCGCCCAGACGGTCTCCTCTGGGAAAAAGTACATATCGGAAAAGCTCGTCGTGCCGCCCGCGATCATCTCGAGCAGGGCAAAGCGGCTCGCCGCGGCGATATCCTTGCGCACGAGGCGGTCCTCGATCGGGAAGATGGCCTTAAAGAGCCAGTCCTGCAAAGGCAGCCCACTGCCGATGCCGCGCATCAGCGTCATGGCGATGTGGCTGTGGCAGTTGATGAGTCCCGGGGCAAGGAGCTTACCGCTCATGTCCTTTTCGATATCATAGGTCTTTTCGGGCTTTTCCGTACCGATATAGTCGATCTTCGCCCCATCGACGCCGAGGCAGGCGCCGTGCAGCGTTTCGTATCCGTTTTCCTTGCGCAGCAGAATGTCCGCGCCTTTCAAGAGTGTTCTCACAAAAGAGCCTCCTAACTGCATTTTATCTCAGTATGCAGTCTATCACGCGTACATCCAGATTGCAACGGGCAAAAGGATTAAGTTTTTCCATATTGCTGACCATGTCGACAAAAATTTCTCATTTTGCAAGCTCAACTACTTAAAATTTCACTATTGTGTTTTTTAATATGGCTGATTATAATAAACGCATACTTTTTCTAAGGAGTGAAACCGGTATGAGCAAAGTCTTTATTCCGCAGGACTACCACACCCCGCTGTCTGTCTATGAAATGCAGCGCGCCATCGAATTCATCAAGAGCAATTTTCAGGTCAACCTGAGCAACGCGCTCAACCTGCGCCGCGTTTCCGCCCCCCTTTTTGTGGAGGACTGCTCCGGTCTGAACGATAACCTTAACGG
>CAVFND010000056.1:0-8569 GCA_963623615.1 Oscillibacter sp. ER4
GGACTTGGCGGTCGTCTTCTTCGCAGCCGCCTTTTTCGTGGTCGTGGTCTTCTTCGCCGCGGTCTTCTTCTCAGGCTTTTCCTCGCCGTCCTCGGCGGCTGTGGTCTTCTTTGTCATCTTCTTCGCCGCGGCGGTCTTCGTCGCGGGCTTCTTGGTGCTATCAGCCTTCGTAGCGGTCTTTTTCGCTGCCGTCTTCTTAACGGCGGGCTTCTTCTCTGTGGTCTCCGCCGTTTCGGCAGTCTCGGCACTCTCCACGCCCTCCTCCGTGGTCTCGGCAGTCTTCTTTTTCACGTAGCCGCGCTGATCCTCGGGCACAAAGCGCAGGCATTTAGGGTTGATGCAGTACGGGCGCTTGAAGCCCTTACCCGCCTTTTTGAACATCGTCTGGCCGCACTCGGGGCAGTCGTCCTTCGTCGGCACATCCCAGGTCATGAAGTCGCACTTCTTCTCGGGATCGCTGCTGGTAGAGAATTCGCAGGCGTAGTACGTGTACTGCTTGTTTGTCTTCTTGCTCACGCCGGTGCGCTTCATCATGCGCCCGCCGCACTTGGGGCAGCGGCCCGGCATTTCGATGACGAGCGGCTTGGTGAACGTGCACTCAGGATAGCCCGGGCAGGCCAGAAAGCGGCCAAAGCGTCCGCTCTTGATGACCATGTTGCGGCCGCAGACGTCGCACTTTTCCTCGCTGACCTCGTCGGGCACCTTGAGTCTCACACCCTCGAGCGCCTTCTCGGCATTTTCAAGGTCGCGCTCAAAATCGCCGTAAAAGTCGCGAATGACGTCCTTCCACGGCGTTTTGCCCTCTTCGACAGTGTCGAGCTTTTCCTCCATGCGGGCGGTAAACTTCATGTCCACAATGTCGGGGAAGCGCTCTTCCATCAGTCCCGTCACCACCTCGCCGAGCGGCGTGGGGCGCAGGTACTTGCCGTCCTTGATGACGTATTCGCGGTCTAAAATTGTCGAGACCGTCGGCGCGTAGGTCGACGGGCGGCCGATGCCGTTCTGCTCCATCGCGCGGATGAGCGTCGCGTCCGTGTAGCGCGCGGGCGGCTGGGTGAAGTGCTGGAGCGGCGTGTACGCCTCAAGCGTCAGGCCCTGCCCCTCGACGAGCGGCGGCAGCGTGCCTTCTTTTTCCTCCTTGCTGTCATCATCGCGGGATTCCTCGTAAACGGCGGTATAGCCGGAGAATTTCAGATTGCTGGCGCTCGCGTGGAACTCATGTCCACCCGCCATGATCTGCGCACTCACGCTGTCGTACACGGCGTTCGCCATCTGAGAGGCCAAAAAGCGGCTCCAGATCAGACGGTACAGGCGGTACTGCTCGCCCGTCAGATCGCCCTTGATCTGCTCGGGCGTCAGGTTGACATTCGAGGGGCGGATGGCCTCGTGCGCGTCCTGCGCGCCGGCCTTGGCCTTGTAATGGCGGGCGGTCTTGGGATAGTAGCTCTGCCCGTAGCGGCCCAGAATAAACGTCTTCGCCGCGGCGATGGCCTCTTCGGAGATGCGCAGCGAGTCGGTACGCATGTAGGTGATGAGACCCACCGTGCCCTCGCCCGTGATGTCCACGCCCTCATAGAGCTGCTGGGCGATGGCCATGGTGCGGCGCGGCGTCATGTTGAGCTTGCGCGAGGCCTCCTGCTGTAAGGTGGAAGTGGTGAACGGCAGCGACGGGGAACGCTGCTTGTCCGTGCGCTTGATGTTCGTCACGGCAAAGGGCTTATCGCCGATATCGGCGATGATGCCGTCCACCTGCTCGCCCGAGGTCGGCTCGACTTTCTTGCCGTCTTTTCCGTAATAGTGCGCCTCGAAGGTCTTGTGCGTCGCCTCGTCGGTCAGGTCGGCGTCGAGCGTCCAGTATTCCTGCGCCTCGAAGGCCTGGATCTCCTTTTCGCGGTCGTCGACCATGCGCACGGCGACGGACTGCACGCGGCCCGCGGAGAGACCGCGGCGGACCTTCTTCCACAGAAGCGGGCTCAACTGATAGCCCACAATACGGTCGAGCACGCGGCGCGCCTGCTGCGCGTCGACTAAGTCCTGGTCGATGGCACGCGGCTCCTGAATGCTCTCGGAGACGACCTTTTTCGTGATCTCGTTGAAGGTCACGCGCTTGGCCTTTTCATCGTCCAGATTCAAAAGCGCTTTTAGATGCCACGAGATGGCTTCCCCCTCGCGGTCCGGGTCCGTTGCGAGATACACGGTGTCACTGCTCTTCGCGGCCTTTTTAAGCTCGCTGATGAGCTCCTCTTTGCCGCGGATGGGCTGATAGACGGGCTCGAAGTCATGCTCGATGTCGACGCCCAGCTTGCTTTTCGGCAGGTCGCGCAGATGGCCCATGCTGGCCTTGACCTCGTAGTCCTTGCCGAGATATTTTCCAATGGTTTTCGCCTTCGCCGGAGACTCGACGATCACCAGATGCTTTTTTGCCATGAATGTTATTCCTCCAGTAGTGTGACGGTCAAAGAAAAATGCTTGCCGCTGCCCTGCTCGACGTAGCCCTCAAGCTCCATCATCGTGAGCGCGGAAAGAACACGGCGCGTGGGGATTTGCGTCTTTTCGATTAGATCGTCCACCTGCAGCGCGCCGTCTTTCAGCGTGCGCAGAATGGCGATCTGGTCGTCGGTCAGCCCCGCGTCGTTGGTTTTCAGGTTCAGTGTCGGCAGCGATGGCACTTCCTCCGCCGCGGCCTGCTTGGCGCGAGAGAGTTCCTCGCGCGCCTGATAGCCGAGCGTGCGTGGAAGCTCCACGCGCTCGCCGAGTATTTTATGCGGATAGATGGCCTCGTACTCGCGCAGCACATCCCAGCTGTCGGTGATGAGCCCCGCCGCGCCGTCCGCGATCAAGCGGTTGCAACCGCGGCTGAGCGGCGCGTCGATGGGGCCGGGGACGGCGAAAACGTCGCGTCCCTGCTCAAGCGCTGTGTTGGCCGTGATAAGCGCGCCGCTCTTTTCCGGCGCTTCGACCACGATGGTCGCGAGGCTCAGGCCGCTGATGATGCGGTTTCGCACGGGGAAGTGCCACGCCTCGGCTGCTGTCCCGGGCGGATATTCGCTGATGAGCGCGCCCGAGGCCGCGATATCGCGGTACAGCCATTCATTCTCCGCGGGATAGACGACGTCGAGCCCGTTACCGAGCACAGCGATGGTCTTTCCGCCCGCGCGCAGCGCCCCGCGGTGGGACGCGCTGTCCACGCCCGCCGCCGCGCCGGAGATCACGACCGCGCCCTGCTTGCACAGGCCGTAGGCGATCTTCTCCGCCGCCTCGATGCCGTAGGGCGAGGCCTTTCGCGTGCCGACCATGGCGACGGCGACCTCCTCGTCGATGACGGGAAGCCGGCCTTTGACATAGAGCAGGCACGGCGGCTCGAAGATATTGCGCAGGCGCATCGGATAGTCCGCGTCCTGCATCGTGAGGAGCCGCAGCCCCAGCCGCGAGCACGCGCCGAGGATGCGGTCGGCGTTTTCCAGTGACTTTTCCTTAAGCAGCGCGATCTGCCGCGGCTCGATGCCCTCGACGAGGCGGTATTCGCCCTCGTCGGCATAGTAGATGTTCTCCGGCGTGCCGAAATAGTCGAGCAGCAGGAGCTTTGAACGGTTTGTCAGTCCCTTGACCTCCGAGAGCCACACCCAGTATTTAAGGCCCGCCATGAAGAGCACCTCCCTGTTTGTTTCAGCGATACATCTCCCACAGGACGACCGTCGCCGCAATGGCCGCGTTCAGCGACTCGCAGCGCGGGCTCATGGGAATTTTGAGCGTCTTTGCGCACTCATCCAGCAGCTGCTGTGACAGCCCGCGTCCCTCGCTGCCGATGGCGACAGCGGCTTTGGATAGGTCGGCGCCCAAAAGCGGAACGGTGTCCTCGCGCAGCGCCGTACCGTAGAGCGGGATGCCGCTCTTACTGAGCAGCGCGAAAAGCTCCTCCGGCGTGACGCTGTACGCCTCGCGGCGGAAGATCGCGCCCATCGTGGCGCGCGCCGTCTTGGGATTGAAGAGGTCGGCGCAGGCGTTGACCAGGAACACCCCGTCGCACTCAAACGCGTCCGCCGTGCGCAGGATCGTGCCGACGTTTCCGGGGTCCTGCACGCCGTCGAGCACAAGATAGTGCTTACCCGAAAGCGTTTCGGGGAGCTTCGTCTCGGGAAGCGCGACCGTGAACAGCGCGCCCTGCGGCGTCTCCATCGGGCTCACCGAGCGCATCAGGTCCTCGCTCACGCGCACGGCGCGCACGATATCGGGAAGCGCCGGAATGTCCACGCCATTGGAGAACACTGCCGTTTGGACCGGCGCGCCCCACTTGAGGGCTTCGTCTAAGAGCTTCGTCCCGTCGCAGAGATATTCGCCGCTCTTTTTGCGATAGGACCGGGAGGAGGCGAGCCTACGCAGGTGCGTCATCAGCGGATTCTGCCGGCTCGTGATGGTTTCCACGTTCATTTTTCCTCTTCCCTCCCAGTTTCTTATTTAATGTGTATCACACTATATTATCAACTGCCGCCCTTTGTCAAGCAAAAGAATCTTTTGCACTGTTTCACTTTTGCGCGGATCGGCGCGCCGCCGCTTTACAGTTCGTCCCCTTTTGTGGTACACTGAGCGTGAAATATCACGCAGCATGACTGCAAGGAGGTACCCCAAATGGAATCTGCCAAATCGCGTTTTCTGCGCTATGTGACCTATTATACCACCTCGGACGAATTCACCGGCGCCTCGCCCTCCACGGAGCGGCAGAAGGACCTTGGC
This sequence comes from Oscillibacter sp. ER4, assembly GCA_963623615.1. Lineage (GTDB taxonomy): Bacteria > Bacillota > Clostridia > Oscillospirales > Oscillospiraceae > Hominicoprocola. The sequence goes on from CAVFND010000056.1 coordinate 4,732, forward strand.
CGCGTGCTGATGCAGGAGCTTGAAGCGCTGAAGCTCGAAGACGTCCACATGGACGACTGCGGCAATGTGCTCGCAACGCTCCCCGCGAGCGAGGGCGTGGACGCACCCGTCATCGCGCTCATCGCGCACATGGACACCGCGCCCGACGCCTCGGGTGAAAACGTCAAGCCCCGCCTCGTGCGCTACGAGGGCGGCGAACTCAAGTTAAACGACGCCGTCTCCCTCACCGAAGCGCTCTGCCCCGGCCTTGAGAGCCATGTGGGCGAAGAGCTCATCGTCACCGACGGCACGACGCTGCTCGGCGCGGATGACAAGGCCGGTGTCGCCGAGATCATGGCCGCGGTCGAAACGATGATCGAGAAAAACGTCAAACACGGCGAGGTGCGCGTCATCTTCACGACCGACGAGGAAATCGGCAACGGCGTGGACGGCCTGGACGTGCAGGAGCTTGGCTGCGACTACGGCTACACCGTGGACGGCGGCCCGCTCGGCGAGATCGAATTTGAAAACTTCAACGCCGCGTCCGCCGTTCTGACGGTGCACGGCGTCGGCGTCCACCCCGGCAGCGCCAAGAATGTGATGATCAACGCCGCGACCGCGGCGATGGCCTTCCACGCGATGCTGCCCGAAAACGAAGTCCCCGAGAAGACCGACGGCTACGAGGGCTTCTTCCACCTGACCGAGATGAGCGGCAGCGTGACCAAGGCGACGCTGCGCTACATCATCCGCGACCACGACCGCGAGCGCTTTGAAGAGAAAAAGGCACTCTTCGCCGACTGCGCCGCGCGCATCAACGAAATTTATGGTGCCGGCACGACGGAGGCCCAGATCAGCGACAGCTACTACAACATGAAGGAGAAAATTCTCCCCCACTTCCACCTCATTGAGCGCGCGGAGAACGCGTTCCGCGCCAACGGCGTCGAGCCGCAGTGCGTGCCCATCCGCGGCGGCACGGACGGCGCGCGCCTGTCCTGGGACGGGCTGCCCTGCCCCAACCTCTCCACCGGCGGCTACAACTACCACGGCGTGCGCGAGTGGGTCCCCGCGGACAGCCTTGAGGCCATGACGAACGTGCTCGTCACGCTGACGGAGAGCTTTGCCGAATAAGGCAGTCGTTATCGTATCAAAGAAATGGAGTGATTTTGTGATGAATCCTGTCGAAAAGCTCGCGCTTTTGCGCGCGGAGATGGCCAAGCGCCATATTGACGCCTACGTCGTCGTGACCGACGACTTTCACACCTCGGAATATGTCGGTACACACTTCAAGGCGCGCGAATTCCTCTCCGGCTTCACCGGCTCTGCCGGTACGCTCGTTGTGCTGCCGGACGCCGCCGCGCTGTGGACGGATGGCCGCTACTTTTTGCAGGCCTCGCAGCAGTTAGGGGGCAGCGGCATCGAGCTCATGCGCATGGGCCAGCCCGGCGTGCCCGAGATCCCCGCGTTCCTGCGCGACCACGTAAGCGAAAACGGCTGGATCGGCTTCGACTCGCGCACGATCAGCAACGACTTCGCCCGTTCCATCGGTGAGAAGACGCGCAAAAAGCACATCCGCTTTGCAGGCGACGAGGACCTTGTCGACCTTGTGTGGGCAGACCGCCCCGCGCTCTCCTGCGAGCCGGTGTGGGAGCTGGACGTCCAGTACGCGGGCCTGACGCGCAGGGAAAAGCTCGCAATGGTGCGCGGCAAGATGAAGGAGATGGGAGCAAGCGTGTTCGTCATCCCGTCTCTCGACGAGGTCGCGTGGCTCTTAAATCTGCGCGGCAACGACGTGCTCTTCACGCCCGTGTTTCTCTCGTATCTTCTGCTTGAGCACGACAAGGCCACGCTCTGCGTACAGAAAGAGGCCGTAAGCGCGGAGATCGAAGCGCATTTGGAGGCCGACGGCGTGGAGCTCGCGCCCTATGACGACATCTACCGCCTCGTCGCGGCACTGCCCGCAGGCACCCGCGTACTGCTCGACGGCGAGCGCGCCAACTACCGCATCCTGCAAAGCGTGCCCGACGGTGCCGAAGTGCTCGACCGCACGAGCCCCATTCAGCTGATAAAGGCGATGAAAACGCCTGCTGAGCAGGAAAACGAACGCCTTGCCCACATCAAGGACGGTCTGGCCGTCACGCGCTTCATCTACTGGCTCAAGCACACGATTGGAAAAGAACCCATCACCGAGCTCAGCGCATCGAAAAAGCTCGAGTCCCTTCGCGCCGAGGGTGAGCACTACCTCGAGCAGAGCTTCGACCCCATTCTCGCCTACGGCGCGCACGGCGCGATCGTCCACTACGAGCCGACCGAGGAGACCGATATCCCCATGGAGCCGCGCGGTCTCTGCCTCGCCGACACGGGCGCACAGTATCTGGAGGGCACGACCGACATCACCCGCACCATCGCGCTTGGCCCGCTTACGGGCGAGGAAAAGCGCATCTACACGCTCGTCCTGCGCGGACATTTACAGCTCGGCGCTGCCAAGTTCCTACACGGCTGCATGGGCGAAAACCTTGACATGCTGGCCCGCACGCCGCTGTGGGAAGCAGGTCTCGACTTCAACCACGGCACGGGTCACGGCGTGGGCTTCGTCCTCGGCGTGCACGAGGGCCCCGAGCGCGTTCACTGGGACGTGAAACGCCAGAAGCGCCACTGCGTCATCGAAGAAGGCATGATCTTCTCGAACGAACCTGGCATTTACCTTGCCGGTAAGTTCGGCGTGCGCATTGAAAACCTCGTCGTCGTGCGTGAGACCGAGATCAACGAGTACGGCCGCTTCCTCAAGCTCGAACCGCTGACGCTCGTGCCATATGACCGCGACGCGATCGATCTGTCGCTGCTCTCGTCGCGCGACGTAGAGCTGCTGAATGCTTATCACGAAAAGGTCTTTGCGGCCATTTCGCCGTATCTTGATGGCGATGAGCTGGAGTGGCTCAAAGAAGCCACTAAGCCGGTTTTGTTCGGTTAAACCAAAGGGGAAAAAATGGCAGCGCCGGTGGCGCTGCACGGGGCAAAGGGGGAGATTCTCTTTCAAAAGAGAACCTCCCCCTTTGAATCCCCCAAGAGAAAGGCAGGGGGCGTTTCGATTTCGCCCCCTGCACCCCCTAACGACCAAAAGGGAGGGGCTATGCCCCTCCTTTTTGGATTATCCACCCCATGGCACTTCCGGTAAGCACTGCGCCTACTTTGGATAATTCCGTTTCGGCAGTGCCTGCCGAGGCGGCATTGCTCCGCTCGCCGCGCGCAGGGGTACTTCTTTTTCAATTCTCTGCTGTAATATAAATTTCCTCTGCTTTTTGTTGGGCGAAGATGAGTTGGTCTTTTGCGGCACCGAGATTTTGCCGTTCGATTTGCTCCAGCGCGTCGGTGATCGCGTTGAATAGCAGGTGGTACATCTTTTCGTAATCAGGCATTTTCATCCCTCCTCGGGACTATAATAACCTGAAACAGGTTAAAATGCAAGTTAAGAAGTTGCTTGCTTTATAGTTTTCCTGGGGTGAAGATGATGTATCCGAGATTGAGAGACCTGCGGGAAGACAACGATATGACGCAAGCTGCGCTTGCGAAACTGCTGGGCATGTCGCAAACCGGCTATTCCAAATACGAGACCGGCGAAAACGATGTGCCGACACAAATTTTAATTAAACTGGCCGACCTCTACGGAACTTCCGTCGACTACCTCCTCGGCCGCACTGACAAGCGATAAAAACGACCGCTCACGCGGTCGTTTTTCTTGTAATGCAGCGAGCGAAGCAATGCCGCCTCGGCAGGCACTATCGAAACAGAATCCTCCGAAGTAGGCGCAATGCTTACCGGAAGTGCCAAGGGGTGGATAATCCAAAAAGGAGGGGCAAGGCCC
>CAVFND010000057.1:0-8327 GCA_963623615.1 Oscillibacter sp. ER4
CGTCAACTCCGTGCCGCCGCTGCGCACGGATTACGTGCCGCGCGATTCCATCGTGCGCGAGTTCGTCGGCGGCAGCTGCTTTGAGTATTAAAAATGGCAAAATCTGACAACAAAACATAATTTTCGGTTCTGATTATACGAAGCATAATCGAAATTTGGCGCTTTGGCGCGAAAAGGGGAGGGAGAGCAAGTGCATTCTGGCGAGCGGCGAAAGGCCATTGCCGACGTGCTGCGCGCGGCGGACGCGCCGATCAGCGCCTCCGCGCTGGCGGAAAAATTCTCTGTTTCGCGCCAGATCATCGTGGGCGATATCGCGCTGCTGCGCTCGGCGGGCGAGGAGATTCTCGCCACCCCGCGCGGCTACGTGACGCCGAAGGAGGCGCGCGGCATCGTCCGCCGCGTCGCCGTGAAGCACACGCCGCAGGAGATGAAAGATGAGCTCAACACCATCGTCGACAACGGCTGTACGGTCATCGACGTCATCGTCGACCATCCCATCTACGGCCAGCTCACCGGCCCGCTGCAAATTTCGAACCGCTACGAAGTCAGCCAGTTCATCGGGCGCTGCAAAAAGGCGGAGCCTTTATCGAGTCTCACCGACGGCATCCACCTGCACACGCTCTCGTGTCCCGACGAGGCGGCGTTCGAGCGCACGAAGCGCGCGCTGCGCGCGCTGCACATCCTGCTGGAAGAAAGCGGAAATTAAGGGTTGACAATCCTCACACAAGCGATTATAGTGTCATGTGCACGTGTCAAGACACCTGCACATGACACTATTTTATTTGTTAGGCTGTGAGGATATCATGGAAAAATTCAAAGCGTTCTGCAAACGCAAAAACATTGAAGTCTCGGCCAAGCGCTACGGCATCGACGCGCTCGGCGCGATGGCGCAGGGCCTGTTCTGCTCGCTGCTGATCGGCACGATCATCAAGACGCTCGGCGCGCAGCTGAATGTTTCGTTCCTGACGGACATCGGCGGCTATGCGATGTCCGTCTCCGGCCCCGCGATGGCCATTGCCATCGGCTACGCGCTGCAAGCGCCCCCGATGGTGCTCTTCTCTCTCGCGGCGGTGGGCTATGCGGCCAACGCCGAGGGCGGCGCGGGCGGCCCGCTCGCCGTGCTCATCATCGCGATCCTTGCCGCCGAGTGCGGCAAGGCCGTGAGCAAGGAGACGAAGATCGACATTTTAGTCACCCCCGCCGTGACGATCTTAGTCGGCGTCGCGCTCGCCAAGTGGATCGCTCCGCCCATCGGCACGGCGGCCTCGGCGTTCGGCATCATCATCGACAACGCGACGAAGCTCCAGCCGTTCTGGATGGGCATCGCGGTCTCTGTGCTCGTCGGCGTCGCGCTCACGCTGCCCATCTCTTCCGCGGCTATCTGTTCGGTGCTGGGCCTGACGGGCCTTGCCGGCGGCGCGGCCGTCGCGGGCTGCTGCGCGCAGATGGTCGGCTTCGCTGTGATGAGCTTCAAGGAAAACCGCTGGGGCGGCCTCGTGTCCCAGGGGCTCGGCACCTCGATGCTCCAGATGCCGAACATTGTCAGAAATCCGCGCGTCTGGATCGCGCCGACGCTCGCCTCCGCCATCACCGGTCCGATCGCGACGTGCGTGTTCCATCTTGAGATGAACGGCGCGCCGATCAACTCCGGCATGGGCACCTGCGGATTGTGCGGCCTCATCGGCGTGTGGACGGGCTGGGTCTCCCCGAGCGAGGAGGCCATCGCCAAGGGCGCGGCGGCCATGAGCCCCACGGGCTTTGACTGGCTGGGCCTCATCCTCGTTACCATCGTGCTGCCCGCCATCCTCGCCCCGCTCATCAATATGGCCTGCCGCCGCCTCGGCTGGGTCAAGGACGGCGACCTGAAGCTCGACTGAGAAAATAACGTGTAAAAAGTGTGGACTTTTTGTAAAGAATCCCATCAATTATCACAAAAAAAGTAAAATGGGGGAGAATCAGACTTGATTCTCCCCTTCGCTTTTGCTATACTGGCAGACGAAGTGTGTCCGCACTTCAAAATAAACCGGAGAGCGGCCCGCCGCCGACCGGAAAAAAAGGAAGGATAGAAGAATGAAGAAGTTTTTTGCACTGCTTCTCGCTCTCGTCATGGTTCTGTCCCTCGTTGCCTGCGGTGATAAGAAGACCGACGACAACCAGGACGCCAACAACACTGACGATCAGCAGGGTGAGACCACCACTTACACCGATCCTGACGATATCGATGACAACATGACGTCTGAGGACGGCAAGTATGAGATCGCGTTCGTCACCGACGTCGGCCAGCTGAAGGATAAGTCCTTCAACCAGGGCACTTTCGACGGCGTGAAGCTCTATGCCGCCAACAACGGCCTGAGCTACAAGTACTATCAGCCCGCCAACGGCGATCAGGCCACCGATGACGACCGTTACGACGCCATGAAGGCTGCCGTGGACGGCGGCGCCAAGGTCATCGTCTGCGCCGGCTTCATGCAGGGCACGGCCCTCGAGAAGGCCGCTAAGGAATTCACCGACACCAAGTTCGTCTTCATCGACGGTTGGTCCCTCGGCCTTGACAACGTTGCGGGCATCGCCTTCAACGAAGAGCAGTGCGGCTACTTCGCCGGTTACGCTGTCGTCAAGGAAGGCTATGAGAAGCTCGGCTTCACCGGCGGCGGCGGCGGCACGAACCCCGCCTGCATCCGTTACGGCTGGGGCTTCGCTCAGGGCGCCAACGATGCTGCCAAGGAAATGGATAAGACCGTCGACCTGAACTACTCTTGGGAGTACGGCGCTTCCTTCCAGGCTTCCCCCGAGCTGCAGACCATGGTCTCCGGCTGGTACTCCAACGGCACTGAGATCGTCTTTGCCTGCGGCGGTTCCATGTTCCAGTCCGTCGCGGCTGCCGCTTCCGCTGAGGACGGCAAGGTCGTCGGCGTCGACGTCGACCAGTCCAGCGAGTCCGAGACCGTTGTCACCTCCGCTATGAAGGGCCTGAGCGACGCTGCCGCGTGGGCCATCGCCAAGGTTTACGATGGCACCTGGGACGAGATCGGCAATGCTGCCACCTCCCTGGGCGTTGCTGAAAACGCTGTCGGTCTGCCGACCGATACCTGGTCCATGGAGAACTTCACGGTTGCCGACTATGAAGACCTCTTCCAGAAGGTCCTCAACGGTGACATCACCATCGACAACAACTCCGAGATGTCCAACCCCGCTGAGGGCGGCCTGACCAACGTCAACGTCAACTACATCGGCGGCTGATCTCACCACAGCACATACATAAAAGGACGGAAGACTTCGGTCTTCCGTCCTTTTTCTAATTTCTGACAGGGAAAGACATGAGAAAACCTTTTGCTTTTCATGGAGAAACGTGATATAGTATAGCTTAACTATGGTTTCCGTCCTCGCAGCGCAGCGCGTGCGGGCCATCAAAACGGAAGGAGGGCGAAAAAACTTGGAGAATCAGTATGCGATCGAAATGCTGAATATCACAAAGAAATTCCCCGGTATTATCGCCAATGACAACATCACCTTACAGCTCAAAAAGGGTGAGATCCACGCCCTGCTCGGTGAAAACGGCGCGGGAAAGTCGACGCTGATGTCAGTTCTCTTCGGCCTTTATCAGCCGGAAGAAGGTGTCATCAAAAAGGATGGGCAGGTCGTGTCCATCAAGGACCCGAACGACGCCACCGCGCTCGGCATCGGCATGGTGCACCAGCACTTCAAGCTGGTGGACGTGTTCACCGTGCTCGACAACATCATCCTCGGCGCGGAGACGACGAAGTGCGGCTTTCTGCAAAAGAAAGAGGCGCGTAAAAAGGTCGAGGAGATCTCGAAGCGCTACGGCCTGAACGTCGACCTTGACGCCAAGGTCGAGGATATCACGGTCGGTATGCAGCAGCGCGTCGAAATTCTGAAGATGCTCTATCGTGACAACGAAATTCTCATCTTCGACGAGCCGACCGCGGTTTTAACTCCGCAGGAGATCGAAGAGCTCATGGCCACGATGAAGGAGTTTGCCCGCGAAGGCAAATCCATCCTGTTCATCTCCCACAAGCTCAACGAGATCATGGAGGTCTCCGACCGCGTGAGCGTCCTGCGCAAGGGCAAGTACATCGGCACAGTCAACACGAGCGAGACCACCAAGCAGGAGCTTTCCAACATGATGGTCGGCCGTCCCGTGCAGCTCGAGGTCGTGAAGGACGAGGCCAAGCCCGCGGGCGAGGTTTTGAAGGTCGACCACCTCTGCGTCCACTCCCACGTGCAAAAGCGCAACGCCGTGAACGACGTTTCGTTCACCGTCCGCGCGGGCGAGATCGTCTGCATCGCCGGTATCGACGGCAACGGCCAGACGGAGCTCGTCTACGGCCTGACGGGTCTTGATAAGCCGTCCGCCGGCACGATCGTCCTCTGCGGAAAAGATATTTCCCATGCCTCCATCCGTCACCGCGGCGAGCACATGAGCCACATCCCCGAAGACCGTCACAAGCACGGCCTCGTGCTCGACTTCACGCTCGAGCAGAACATGGCGCTCCAGCGCTTCAACGAGCCGCGCTTTGAGACCCACGGCTTTATCAACAACAAGGCCGTGCGCGACTATGCCAACTACCTGATCGAAAAGTTCGACGTGCGCAGCGGTCAGGGCCCCATCACGCGCGCCCGCTCGATGTCCGGCGGCAACCAGCAGAAGGCCATCATCGCCCGCGAGGTCGACCGCGACAAGGATCTCATCGTCGCCGTGCAGCCCACGCGCGGCCTGGACGTCGGCGCGATCGAATTTATCCACAGCCAGCTCGTCGCCGAGCGCGACCGCGGCAAGGCGATTTTGCTCGTCTCGCTCGAACTGGACGAGGTCATGAGCCTGTCTGACCGCATCCTCGTCATGTACGAGGGCGAGATCGTCGGCGAGCTCGACCCGAAGAAAACCACCGTCGAAGAGCTCGGCCTTTACATGGCCGGCGCCAAGCGCATGACGAAAGAGGAGGCGGCCGTATGAAAAAAGAACACTTCCTGCAAAGCGAAGGCTTCAAGACCGTCGCGGCGTCCATCCTCTCGATCCTGATCGGCCTCGCCGTCGGCAGCGTCATCATCCTGATTGTCGGTCTCACGAGTCCGAACCTCTCGCTCTCCGCGGCGTGGGACGGCATCCGCATCGTGTTCGGCGGCCTGTTCTCCACGGGACGCGATGCCTCCGGCACGCTGACGTGGGGCTTCAACCCGACGAACATCGGCAACATGCTCTTTAGAGCTGCGCCGCTCATCATGACGGGCCTTTCCGTCGGCATGGCGTATAAGACCGGTCTTTTCAACATCGGCGCGCCGGGCCAGTACCTCATCGGTACGCTTGTCTCGCTTTCCATCGCCCTCGGCCTTCCGTCCGAGACGATGTCCACCACGATCATCTGGCTGCTCGCCTTTGTCGGCGGCACGCTCGCGGGTGCGATCTGGGGCGCGATCCCCGGCCTTTTCAAGGCTCTGCTCAACATCAACGAGGTGCTTGCCTGCATCATGACAAACTGGATCGCGGCGAACCTCGTCACGTGGCTCTTCGATATCAGCAGCTTTAAGAACGTCACCGAGTCCACCAAGACCGGCTACATCTATAAGACGACATACAACGGCGTCGCCACCGCGAAGATGGGCCTTGACAAGCTCTTCCCGAACTCTCAGGTCAACGGCGGCATCATCATCGCCATCCTCTTTGCCATCGCTGTTTATGTGATGATGTCCAAGACGACGTTCGGCTATCAGCTCAAGGCCTGCGGCTCCAACCGCCACGCCGCGCGCTATGCCGGTATCGCGGACAAGCGCAACATCGTCATCTCCATGGCCATCGCGGGCGGACTGAGCGCGGCGGGCGCCTCGCTCTACTACCTCTCCGGCAACACGGAATTCTTCTGGTCCACGTACCAGTCGCTCCCCGGCATCGGCTTCAACGGCATCCCCGTTGCGATGCTTGCCTCCTGCAATCCCATCGGCATCATCTTCACGGCGATCTTCATGTCGATGCTCGATATCTCGGGTCTGCAGCTGACGAACCTGACGGCCTATAACGAGTACATCACGAACGTCATCATCGCCGTCATCGTGTACCTGAGCGCCTTCTCGCTGGTCATCAAGATGTGGATCGGCAAGCTCGGCAGGAAAAAGGACGACGGCGCGGACGCCAATGCGGGGCCCGCTCCGGCGGCAGCTCCCGCACCAGCCGGTGTACAAGCGGAAACGGAGAAAGGAGGCGACGCGAAATGACATTCCTCATTCAGCAGACGCTCATTTACGCCGTCCCTCTGATGATCGTGGCGCTCGCGGGCGTGTTCGCTGAGCGCAGCGGTATCATCAACCTGGCGCTCGAAGGTATCATGGTCTTCGGCGCGTTCATCGGCGTCTGGTTCGTGCGAATTTTACAGACGAGCGACGCGATCCTCTCCCTCAAGCAGAGCGGCAACTGGGTCGCGCTGCAGGGCGTGGAGCTTCTCACGATGCTGGTCGCGGCGGTCTTCGGCGCGCTGTTCTCGCTCCTTTTGAGCTTTGCGTCCATCAACCTGCGCGCCGACCAGACCATCGGAGGCACAGCGCTGAACCTGATGGCCCCCGCACTCGTGCTGTTCTTCATCCGTATCATCGCCAACCAGAATACGCTCCAGATGCTCACGGGCGACGCGGCGAGCTGGTTCATGATCAAAAAGTCCACGCTCGGCATCGACAAGAACACCGACCTTGGCTTCTTTGGCGAGACGTTCGTCAACAAGGTCTACCTTGCGACTTATGTCTGCATCCTGCTCTTCATCATCCTGTCGATTTTGCTCTACAAGACGCGCTTCGGCCTGCGCCTGCGCGCCTGCGGCGAAAATCCCCAGGCGGCGGATTCGCTGGGCATCAACGTCTACAAGATGCGCTACGCGGGCACGACGATCTCCGGCGCGCTCGCGGGCATGGGCGGCTTCGTCTACGCGCTGACGACGGCGAACTGCGCCTCGAACGGCGACGTGGCGGGCTTCGGCTTCCTTGCGCTGGCCGTTATGATCTTCGGCAACTGGAAGCCCGTGAATATCGCGGTCTCCTCGCTGCTGTTCGGCCTCTTCAAGTGTATCGCGGCAAGCTACGCGAGCATCGACATCAATGGCGACGGCGTCTACATGCTCGCCGAGATCGGCATCAGCGCCCATCTCTACCGCATGCTGCCCTACATCGTCACGCTGCTCGTGCTGGCGTTCACGTCCAAGAGCTCCCGCGCCCCCAAGGCCGAGGGCATCCCCTACGACAAGGGCCAGCGGTAAGCAAAAATCATCAAAAAATGCAGCATGGCGCACCATGCTGCATTTTTCCATAGACGGATTATTTCGTAAGAAGGAGAACTATGGAGATCAGAGAAATTACCGCTCCTGCGGACAAGCGGCGCATCACGCGCTTTGTTTTAGAATCATTGCCCGACTGGTTCGGCATTCCCGAGGCGCGGGAGGAGTATATTGAAAAGAGTGCGGCGCAGCCGTTTTTCGCCGCATTCGACGGCGAAAACGCCGTCGGATTCCTCTGTCTTGCCGAAACGGGGAAGAACACGGCGGAGCTCTGCGTCATGGGCGTGCTGAAAGAGTACCACCGCCGCGGCGTCGGCAAAGCGCTCTTTGCCGCAGCGAAGCGGCGGGCGAAGGAGCTCGGCTACTCCTTCTTGCAGGTCAAGACCGTGCAGATGGGGAAATACCCCGAGTACGACGCGACGAACCGCTTTTACCTCGCCCTCGGCTTTGGCGAGTTTGAGGTCTTCCCGATGCTCTGGGATGAGTGAAACCCGTGTCAAATCTATGTAATGAGCCTGAAATAAGAAAGTGTTGGAACCTTTTCCCGCCGTTTTGCGTCTATAAAAGCAGAAAAACAGGGGAGGGAAGCATATGACCGTCCGCGAACCGAAAAAACGCTCTGATCTGCGGCTGAAGCTCGGCGGCGCGTATTTCAGCGCGCATCGAAAGCTGAGATGGCTTTCGATGCGGAAGTATTTTGCGCGCGAGCGCAGCGGGGAAGACCTTACGTATCAGGCGTTTCCCCTCTATACGCCGCTCATGCGCAAGCTCAAGGACGTCGACATGCAGCTCCAGCGCAACAAGGTGACAAATCTCCGCCTCGCGTGCTCGCGGCTCGACGGGCTTTTGCTGCGTCCCGGTGAGACGATGAGCTACTGGTACCTCATCGGAAAGCCGACGGCGGGGAAGGGGTATCTGCCCGGCATGATCCTGCGCAACGGCGGGTATCTGGCCGCGACGGGCGGCGGGCTCTGCCAGCTCTCGAACCTCATCTACTGGATGACGCTGCACACGCCGCTCACGGTCGTTGAGCGCCACCGCCACGGCTATGAC
>CAVFND010000058.1:0-8284 GCA_963623615.1 Oscillibacter sp. ER4
GAATAGCGCACGATCGGCCCCGCGATGAGCTGGGGGAAGAGCGAAATATAGGCGGCAAGGTCGATGAAATTCCTCTGTGCTGCCGTTTCGCCGCGGTAGACGTCGATGACGTAGCTGAGCACCTGAAAGGTGTAGAAGCTGATGCCGATCGGCAGGCTCAGCTTCAACAGCGGCAGGGAAAGACCCGTGACGGCGTTGACGCTCGAGAGAAAAAAGTCCGCGTACTTGAAGTAGCCGAGAAGCCCAAGGCTCACAAGGATCGAGAGCGTCAGAAAGACTCTCGACGCCCTTTGCCAGCGGTGCTTTTCGATCAGCAGGCCGAAGGCATAGCCCTGCACGATGGAGACGAGCATCAAAAGCACATACTTCGGCTCGCCCCAGGCGTAGAAAAAGAGGCTCGCGAGCAGCAGCACCGCGTTTTTCAGCTGCCGCGGCGCTGCAAAGTAGAGCAGCAGCGCCGCGGGCAGAAAGTAGAAGAGAAAGGGAACGCTGGAAAAGAGCATGGACTTCTCCGCCTTTCAGAAGATCAGGCAATGGCCTCGTCGCAGGCGACGGCAGCATCGGCAAAGGCCTCGGTGACCTTTTCGCTGAACTGGTCGACAAGGTCCTCCGCGCCGTAGCAGGAGACGATATAGTCGCCGAGCGTCAGGATGATGAGCTTGTCGGGGAAGCCGCACATCCACTGGCGGGACATGACATTGTCCTTGAGGTCGGAGACGACCGTATCAACGTCGGAAGAGCTCGCAACGTGGAATGCGCCTGCGGTGAAGGTGTTGGCGTTCATCATGTGGATGAGGGACGCGGCGTCAGAGAGCTTGTCCGCGTCTGCGGCGGGGAAGGAGAGGGAGTAGTCGAGCGCGTCGCCGTCTTCGACGGAGAAGCTGCCGGGCGCGTTTTCGACCATGTTGTCCTCGTTCGTGTCGCCGCCCAGCACGGGGAACTTATCGTCGTCGCTGTATTTTGCCCACACGGTGTTCAGCAGGTCAAGGGCACTTGCGGGATGGTTGTCATTGCCGCTATTGTCGTCCGTCTTGCTGCCGCAGGCGGCGAGGGACAGGGTCATCACTGCGGTGAGCAGCAGGGTGAAAAACTTTTTCATGGGAATTTACCTCCAAAATGTTGTGTGTTGTCAAAGTAGTAATAGTGTGGAATGGGACGCTTACGCCCGCGCGGCGGCCCAATAGCCGTTTGCCTCGTCGTAGCGCAGCGTGACGGCGGGCGCGCCGTCAAGAGAGAGCGTGTAGACCTCGCCCGTGTCAGGCTCTTCAATCGTCCAGCAAAGCTGCACCTTGCCGGAGACGGTGTAGGAGGTGAACTCCTCCTGCAATGAGTAAAGCGGCTGGGTCAGCACGCCGTCCGACACCGTGACGGTCACCCCATCGCCCGATTTGCTCTCAATCGTGAGCATCGGGCTGAGCGGACCGCTCAGGCTGCCGCGCGCGTCGAGCGCTATTGTTGCAGTATGACCGATGGGGATGGCCTTGGAAGAGAGCGCCGCGCCCTCGACCTCGATCTCAGCCGGTAAGGTGTTGCGCGTCATCGTCAGGGCGGCGGCAAGCACGAGCACAAGGCACGCCGCGGCGGCAAGCACGCGCGGGAGAGCATACCGTTTGCGCGGCTTATAGTCATAGGCGCCCGCGATGAGCTCATCGTCGAGCTCGCCCATGGCGCGGGCCAGAACTTCATGCTTCACAGTATCCCTCCTTGATGAGATGCTCTTTGAGCTTTCTGCGCGTGCGCAGAAGCGTGGCTTTGATGCGGCTCTCGCCGCAGTGGAAGCGCGCGGCCAGCGCGTCGATCGGCTCGCAGTAGAAATAGCGCAGGATGAACATGCTGCACACCTCTTCGCTCTGCGTGCGCAGAAATGCGCTGATGCTGCGCCCCAGCTCCGCCGCCATCGCCTCGTCATCGGGCGAGGACAGGGCCGGCGCGCAGTCGTCCAGTTCGTCGAGCGAGAGCGCGAAAGCGTCGCTCTGCCGCTTCTGCGCCGATTTTGCCTTGTAGCGGTTCAGCGCTAAATTGCGCGCGATCTTGCCGAGAAAGGCGGATAGGATCGCGGGGCTTTGCGGCGGCATCGCCTGCCAGGCGTGCAAGTACGTGTCGTTGACATTTTCCTCGCTGTCGGCGCGGTCGGATAAAATGTTTTGCGAAATTTTCATGCAATAGGTTCCGTATTTGGCGGCGGTGGCTTCGATGGCGTGCTCGTCCCGCTGCCAGTAGAGGTCGACGCTCCGGCGGTCGTCCATAGGCTCGCTCCTTTCTGTTGTCTGCCATCATGGAGAAGAGACAACTTTTTTGCCGCTTGCGTTACACAAAAGAGAAAATATTTTTGAAAGTATACCACATTCGCCCGTTTCGTAAAAGGGCGGCATGCTATTTTTGACAAATCGGGAACTTTTTCCCGCGCGCGCCGTCTAATATAACAAATCCCGAAACGGAGGTACATCCGAGATGAAACGATTCTTAACGCTGCTGCTCGCCGCGGCGATGGTCCTGTCCCTCGCCGCCTGCGGAGACAACGGAACGACGATCCGAGAAAATGAGGAGGGCGATGTGAAAAAAGACCCCATTGCCGCGCAGTATTTGCAGGACCTCGCCGTGAAGACGGCGGACTATCCCACGCTTCCCGCCATGCCGAACGAAGCGGAACTCGACGAGGCGTTCAGCACCATCGACTACGACAAGATGGGCGCGGACGCCTATGAAAAGGCGCAGGAGAAGATCTGGGAGGACTGGGACGCACGCAGCAACGCCTATTACGACGCGCTCAAGGCGCTGCGCAGCAAGGGCACGAGCTACCCCGCGGCGTTCCTGCACTTTACGCAGGAGACGGGTTCGCTGCTCTCACCGGAGGAGAACACTGTGCTTTCGCCCGCGAATCTGTACCTCGCCTTTGCGATGCTCAGCGAGACGACGGACGGTGACAGCCGCGCGCAGCTTCTGTCGCTTTTAGGCCTTGAAAATACCGACGCGTCGCGCGCCGCGGGCAACTACGTCTGGCGCAACCTCTACGGCGAGACCTCGACGAGCAAAACGCTGCTCGGCAGCTCCGTGTGGCTGAATGAGAACGTCCCTTATAATGAAGAGACGCTGCAGGTGCTCGCCGAGCAGTACCTCGCCTCGACCTTCTCTGCCCCGATGGGCGAGGAGAAGACGGACAAAGCCATCGGCGAGTGGATCAACGAGAACACGGGGAATCTCTTGCAGGACGCGGCGGGCGATATCCAGACGAAGCCCGAGACCGTGATGCTGCTTTTGACGACGCTCTATTTTAAGGACCAGTGGCGCGACGAATTCTGGGAGGATGCGACGAAGAAGGATACCTTCACCGCGGCAGACGGCGAGAAGCAGACCGCCGAGTTTATGCACCGCACGGACGACCGCGCCGCGTACTACCGCGGCGAGAATTACACCGTGGCGGAGCTGGGCTTCCGCGGTGGGCAGTCGATGCGCTTTTTGCTGCCGGACGAGGGCACGACGCTTGAAAGCCTGCTCGCCAATGGCGAGGCCGTGGGCGGACTGATGGCCTGCGACATGGATGCCGCACTGCCGAGCGCGGAGATCCATTGGAGCGTGCCGAAGTTCGACGTGGATTCCAATCTGGAGCTGGCCGACGCGCTCAAGGCGCTGGGCGTCACCGACGTGTTCGACTTTGACAAGGCAGACTTCTCGCCGCTGATCGACGAGGAAAAGTTTGACGAGAGCGTCGCCGTGACGCAGGTGCAGCACGCCGCGCGCGTCAAGGTGGACGAAAAGGGCTGCGAGGCCGCGGCGTTCACGGCCATCATGGCGGACGCCACCGCCGCTATGCCCGAAGAGCTTCCGGTGGTGGAGATGAATCTGAACCGACCGTTCGCGTTCATGATCACCGGCGTGGACGGGCTGCCGCTGTTCCTTGGCACGGTGAATGCATTGAAATGATTTCCCACGTGTCCCATTGGCATGGGACTGCGCAAGCAAAGGGGGAGGTTCTCTTTTGAAAGAGAATCTCCCCTTTGCCCCGTGCAGCGCCTAAGGCGCTGCCACCCCTCCTGCGCAGAGTGTAGGATATTTTTCCACAATTTTTCTAAAAAGCGAAAGAAAACAAAAAATGACTGACCCTTGATCGCGATTACTGAACTACGATCAAGGGTCAGCCATGATGAATATTTGGATCTCTCATATTCTGTTTTCTTTCCTTCCTTTCTTCAATGATCTGGCGCCGAATATCGCTTACTCCGGTTTCCACTCCTGCTATCTCAAACACCGCGTTTGCGGCGGTTTTACCTAAATGACGGTACACATCAGAGAGTGCTGCGCGATGGATATGATCGGAACCATTTGGGATTGCCTTTGTGAAGATCACTTGTACATTGGTCTCACCCTTTCTGTGCTTAAAGAATAGCAGGAATGAGCACAAAAATCAAGCGGCGGAATGGATAAAGATGCGAATAATAATTTGTGCGCAAGGCTGATTATTCGAAAACCGGCAGAAAATGCTTGCAGTTCATCCGGCGCTTTAGTATAATAAAACTGTTGGGCCGCCCGAAAGGATAGCCCGTTTTTTATTTTCGGAAATACACGGCGTCCCATTCCTTGCCGTTGGGAGTGAGCGGCGGCTCGATGACAAGGCCGCTTTTGCCGCCGCGTTTTCCTTCGACGAAGAGAAGCGATGGCGCGGCGTCCGGCGATTTTGCGAGAAAGCGCAGGCGCTTGGGCTCAATGCCGTGGCTGCGCATGACACAGAGCACGTCAGCGAGCCGCTCGGCGCGGTGGACGAGGGCGAAGCGCCCGCCATAGCGCAGCACGCGCTGCGCCGCGGCGCAGACGTCGTCCAGCGTGCAGGAGGTTTCCTCGCGCGCGGTCCGGCGCGCTTCACCTTTGGAACTCTCGCCGCTGCCCACGGGGAAGTACGGCGGGTTTGAGATCACATAGCCGACGCTGCCGGCTTTCGGCAGGACGGAGACGTCGCGAAGGTCGCCCTCGTGGAAGGCGGTGCGATCCGTCCAGCCGTTTTTCGAAAATGTTTTTCGCGCGAGCGCCGTTGCGGGCGCGGAAAGCTCGACGTTTTCGATAAAGAGCGAGGGTTCGCGCGCAAGCAGCAGCGTGCCGAGAAGACCGATCCCGCTGCCGAGGTCGCAAACCCTGTCGCCGCGGCTCGGTTTGGCGAAGTAGGCGAGGCAGAAGCTGTCCGTCCCCGGCGGGAAGAGGGCAGTGTCGTAATAAAAGCAGGGGCCGTGCGGCCAGAGTTCGTCGCGTCGTTCCATGTGATGACCCTTTCTGGTGATAAAAATAAGGACGCGCAAAAGCGCGTCCTTATTTTTTTAAGTACCCTTGGACCTTAGGCCTGAGCGATGGCGCCGTTGGGGCAGGTATCAGCGCAGGAGCCGCAATCCAGGCAGGCATTTGCGTCGATCTGATACTGGGAATCGCCCTGAGAAATAGCACCGACGGGGCAGGCGTCTGCGCAAGCACCGCAGCTGACGCAGGCAGAACCAATCTGATAAGCCATAATTAGTACCTCCATAAGTTGATGACGCTATTATAGCATGTCAAAGCGAAAATGCAAGAGCCAGAATGCAGGAAAATATTGAATTTTCTGTGTCATTTGCGGCGTTTATTTTTGAATAAACCGGTCAAAAATGAAAGGACGAAAATGAAGCGGAGGGTAGAGCGATGAATGACCGGAAATTCAGCCTGAAGGCCGAGCATGTGCTGCGCTGCGCGCAGGCGGCGGCAGGCGAGTTGGGACATGGCTATGTGGGGTGCGAGCATTTGCTGCTCGCGATGCTGCGCGAGGAGGACGACGCGGTCTGCCGCGCGCTGAACGCCTCGGGCGTCTACGAATCGGCGGTGCGCGAGAGGATGATCGAAAAGCTGGGACGCGGCACGGCGGAAAAGTCGACGGTGCAGGGACTCACACCGCACGCGCGCTGCGCCGTGGGGCTGGCCGTCGGCGAGGCGATGCGCGCGGGCGGCGGAGAGATCGAGGCGGGGCATCTTCTGCTTGGCATCCTGCGCGACAGCGGCAATATGGCCGTGCGGCTGCTGCGCTCGCTGGGCGTGGACACAAAAAAACTCTACAGCGACACGCTGCGCGCGATGAGCCTGTCATCGCGCAAGCTCCCACTGCCCGAGGTGCGCGCGAGCCGCGCGGAGGCGAAAAACGGCAAGACGCTCTTAGAATTCTCGCGCGACTTGACCGCGATGGCGCGCGAGGGGCGGCTCGACCCCGTCATCGGGCGGGAAAAGGAGATCGCCCGCGCGCTGCGCATCCTGACGCGGCGGACGAAGAATAACCCCGTGCTGATCGGAGAGCCGGGCGTCGGCAAGACGGCCATCGCCGAGGGCCTTGCCGAAAAGATCGCCGCAGGCGACGTGCCGGAGGAGCTTTTGGACAAGCGCATCCTGCTGCTCGACCTCTCGGGCATGGTGGCGGGGACGAAGTATCGCGGCGAGTTTGAAGAGCGCATCCGCGCCGTGCTTGACGAGGTGCGGCGCGACGGCAATGTCATTCTGTTCATCGACGAGCTGCACACCATCGTCGGCGCGGGCAGCGCCGAGGGGGCGGTGGACGCGGCGAACATCCTAAAGCCCGCGCTCGGACGCGGGGAGATCCGCGTCGTCGGCGCGACGACGCTCGAGGAGTATCGAAAGTTCATCGAGAAGGACGCCGCGCTCGAACGGCGCTTTCAGAGCGTGCAGGTCGGCGAGCCGGACGAGAAGCAGGCGCTGCAAATTTTGCAGGGCCTGCGGCCAAAGTACGAGGCGCATCACGGCCTTTCCATCGAGGACGAGGCCCTGCGCGCGGCGGTGAGGCTCTCGAAGCGGTATCTGCCCGACCGCTTTCTGCCCGACAAGGCCATCGACCTTGTCGACGAGGCGGCGGCGAGCGTGCGCATGGAGGCGCGCAGCGCCTCGCCCGAACTGAAAGCACTCGAGGAGAAGGCGAGCGCCGCTGCAAGGGACAAGGAGGCGGCCATCCGTGCGCAGGACTACGAAAAAGCGGCGCGGCTGCGCGACGCGGAAGAGAGCTTCCGCGCGCAGGCGGCAGCCGAGCGGAAAAAGCAGGCGCGCGAGGCGGAAAAGACCGCCGTGCGCGTGACGGCGGAGGACATCGCCGCCGTGGTGTCGAACTGGACGGGCATTCCGGTGACAAGGCTCAACGAGAGCGAAAGCGCGCGGCTGCTGACGCTCGAAGCAACGCTCCACGCACGCGTCGTCGGGCAGGAGGACGCGGTGCGCGCCGTGGCGCGCGCCATCCGCCGCGGGCGCGTCGGCGTCAAGGACCCGAAGCGGCCCGTTGGGTCGTTCCTCTTCCTCGGCCCGACGGGCGTGGGCAAGACGGAGCTCAGCAAAGCCCTCGCCGAGGCGGTGTTCGGCAGCGAGGACGCGATGATCCGCATCGACATGAGCGAGTATATGGAAAAGCACGCGGTCTCGCGCCTGATCGGCTCACCGCCGGGCTACGTCGGCTACGACGAGGGCGGGCAGCTGACGGAAAAGGTGCGGCGCAAGCCGTATTCCGTCGTGCTCTTCGATGAGATCGAAAAGGCGCACGAGGACGTGTGGAATATCCTGCTGCAAATTTTGGAGGACGGCGTCGTGACGGATGCGCAGGGGCGGAAGGTGGACTTTCGCAACACGGCGGTCATCATGACGTCGAACATCGGGGCGAAGAGCATCACGGCGGCGGGCACGCCGCTCGGCTTTGCGCCGGAGGAAAAGAAAAGCGCCGACGCGCAGTTTGCCGCCGTGAAGGAGGCCGTGACCGCCGAGCTGCGGCGGACGTTCCGGCCGGAGTTTTTGAACCGCGTGGACGAGACGATCGTCTTCCGCCGCCTGTCGCGTGAGGACTGCGCCGAGATCGCGCGGCGGCTGCTCGCGCAGACCGTTTCCCGTGCCGCGGCGCTCGGCGTCACGCTCAAGGCGAACGAGGACTGCACGGTCTCGCTTGCCGAGCGGGGTTATGACGCGGTCTACGGCGCGCGGCCGCTGCGGCGGCTCATCCGCGGCGAGGTGGAGGACGCGCTCGCGACCTGTCTTTTGGACGGCACGCTCGCAAGCGGCGACACGGCAGTGCTTTCCGCCGGAAAGGAAACGCTGCTTCTTTCCAAAAAGGAAGAAGCAGCGCTGGCGGCATTCGGTGCAAACGAAAACGGAACGAAGGTATAAAAAAGAGGGCTGTTCAGCGAACAGCCCTCTTTTTTATCGGAATTATTCGTAGCGCGTCACGTCGGCGGTCAGGCCGTGGCTGGCCTTGAGCGCCTTGAGCTTTGCCATCGGCTCGCCCGCGGAATGCTTG
>CAVFND010000059.1:0-8237 GCA_963623615.1 Oscillibacter sp. ER4
GCATACCGCACTGACGGGATTCAAAACGCGGGTGAAAGAGTATTATAACTCCGAAATTGTCCCGATGCTGTTCGAGTATGAGTATCTGAAATAAAATAGAACGGGCGGGAGCTATTATGTCCCCTGATAAATGACGCTACATTAAAGCGGCTATCCAAGCAGCACTTAACTTTAAAAGAGTGAAAAATAAAAAAGGAAAGCGCCTTCCGCGATGCGGAAGGCGCTTTCCCGTTCGAAGGGGATTTGTGGAGAAAAAACACTGGCGTATTTTTACTGGTTCACTGCCGTGACGGGCATTCTGAGGATCTGGCCGACGAAGATGACCGAGGGGGACTTGATGGTGTCCTTGTTCAGGTCATAGATCTCGGTCCAGCGGCTGCCGCTCATTCAGCCCGGCGGGGAGACGCTGAAAGCGCGCCATGAGATCATGGCGAAAGAGCGCGACCACGTCCTCGCGCAGATCGAAGCGCTGCAAACGAAGCTCAAACGGCTGGAACTCGGCTGCTGGTATTGTGAGACCGCGCAGCAGTACGGGTCCGTCCTGCCGCTGACGCACGTGCGGACAAAGCTCAAATGGTGAGAAAAAGAGGAGCCCTGAGACGATGTGTCTCAGGGCTCCCTTTTGTGTCGAATTTTACTTTTTCTTGTTTGCCGTGCTCCACGGGTGGCACTGGTAGGACTGTTCTTCGCTCATGCCGAAGTAGCGCAGGTCCGTGCGCCCGTACTGGTCGCCCCAAGTGACGTCGATGTGGTACTGCGTGCCGTCCAGCGTCGCGAGCGTCCAGATGTGGCTGTCGTTAAAGAGCGAGGTGCACTCGATGCCTTCGAGCTTTAGCAGCAGATTGTAAGCGCCCGTGTAGCCGTCGCACACGGCAAGGCCGCTCACAAGCGCGCCGTAGGCAAGGTGGCTCGCGGAGTCGTCCGCGGCGGCGTTGTCATAGCGGCAGTGGTCGCACAGCCACTGGAAATACGTGCGCGCAATCTCGTACTGGCTCATGTCGTAGCTCAGCGTGCCGCTCTCCCAGAGGGAATCGTGAATTTTGATGGCGGCGGCGAGCGTCTTGGCGCGGTACGATTCGAGCGTTTCGTCCGCGCAGGCGGTGGACGAGAACGTGAACACGACCTTGCCCGTCGAATACGAGCGGCAGGAGACGGCATTGTACATCTGCTCGCAGTACGTCTTGACGCAGGAGGTGAACGCCTGCGTCAGCGCGCTGGCGGTGGAGGCGGTGAGGGCTTTGGAATAATTCAGCGTGATCGTGTGCTCGCCGCGCGCGAGCATATTGCGCACGAGCCCATCGATGGCGGCGGTGTCCTTGGCTGAGGTCGGGAGCGACGTGGTCGAGGGCGCTTTGACAAGGCTCGCGAGCGTCGCGTTTTTGACCGAGTGGTACGGCGCGACCGTCCACGTGAGCGTCAGGCGCGTTTCGGGCTCGACCACGCGCGTCAGAAGCGCCGCGATCTCCGCGCGGCTGACGCTGCGGTCGGGGTAAAAGCTGCCTCTTGCATCCATGCCGGAGAGCAGTCCGCGGCGGTACATCAGCAGGATTTCGCTGCGGTAGGGCGTTTTATCCGTCACGTCGGTGATATACTCGCGGCTCGCGTAGGCCGAGGTGACGAGCGAAGCGTTGGGCTCGGTGTACCATTCCTCCGGCACGGCGAAAGCGAAGATGCCCGCCATCTGCGCGCGCGACGCGGGCAGGAGGTAAAAGCCCTCAAAGCTGTTGTCGAGCAGATTCTGGCTCTTTAAGTACGAGACATACGGCGCGTACCACGCCTCGTTTTCCTTCGCGGCGGGGATGACCGCGTCGCTGCCGGTCGTGTAGATGGCGCGCAGCCGCGCGGCGATGGTCAAAAGCTCGGCGATCGTCACGTTGCCGCCCGGCGCAAAGGAATCCTCGCCGCGGCCGTTCAAAAGCCCGTATTCATAGGCCGAGACGACCGAGGGGGCGAACCAGTCGCCGTCCTTCACGTCGGCAAACTGCCCCTCGTAGGTGCGCAGCAGCACAAAGGGGGAGGACTCCTCGGTCGTTGTCTCCTCCTGTGCGGGGACGGTATCTTCCTGCGTGGGACCCTCGCTGTAAGCAAAGGCACTGATGCTCAGCGCAAGCGCGAGCACCGCGGCAAGCAGCGCAAAGCGGAACTTCATGGCAGTTGCTCTCTCTTTCTCACATTCTCAAAATTTTCGCGGAGTTACGGGACTAAAATGTTCTGGTCGCTCGCAGTGATGTCGGCGGCATAGGGGTTGAGCATCGAGTTCGTCATCTCAAGCACCTGCTCAGGGTCGAGCGAATAGACGGACATGCCCTTGTACCAGCCGGAGCCATCGCCGGGGAGCGTGGCAAAGCTGATGGCGTCCATCCCGCCCATGCTGAGCGCTTGGTTGGCGAGCCACACGAGGTTGCCGAGCGTCAGGTCAGTCTTGACGTACTTTAAGAACGTCTCCGCCATCGCGGGGACGTTTTCGAGCTTCATGAGCTTCTGCGCCACGGTCTTCAAAAATGCCTGCTGCGTGCCGATGCGGCCGATATCCTGCCGCCCGCCGTAGCCGGTGTTGTCGTTGTTGTGGCGGAAACGCACGACCTCCATGGCCTGCTGGCCGTTCAGGTGCTGGAGACCGGCCTTGAAGTGGATGTGCAGGTCCTGATAGGGGTCGTCGTAGTCCATATCCTCGGGCACGTCGAAGTCGACGCCGCCGATCTGGTCGACGAGGGAGATGAAGCCCTTCAGGTCGACGGAGACGTAGAAGTCCACGGGGACACCGAGCATGTCTTCTATGTTGCTGCGCAGCTTTTCCGTGCCGCCGTTGTTGTAGGAGGAATTGAGCTTGTGGCCGTTGCTCATCAGCGTGTCGCGCGGCAGGCTGACGACGTCGATCTTCTTGTTCTCCGCGTCAAAGCGCATGAGCATGTTCGTGTCGCTGCCGCCGGCGTCGTTGTCCACGCCATAGACAAGGATCGTATAGCAGTATTTTTTGCGTTCCCTGCCGTTCGAGATGGTCTGGATGGCGTCATTATCCTCCGCCGTGCCGTCCTGCTGCGTCTGCTGGCCTTCGTTGTCCGTGACGGGCTCGGGCGCGCGCACGACGTACTTGACCGTCGCCACGACGGCCACGGTCAGGAAAAGAAGCGACAGAAGCGTCACGACGACGCGCTCGCCGCGGCTGCCGGACGGCTTCTTTTTGCGCTTTTTGGCCTTTTTGCTGCGGCGCGGCACATCGTCATAGCCGCGCTCGTAATAATCCTGCTCTCTCATCTCAGAATTGCTCCGATCGTTTTTCTTTTGGTTTACAATAATGCATTCTACCCTGCGCGGCGGAATTGTGCAAGAGTAATTTTGCCGCGCGGGAGGCGCACTCTTATGTTAGACGCAAAAAGTCGAAAAAAGTTTCAGAATCCCTTGTATTTTTTTCGCGTGGCCATGCCGCCGCGGATGTGGCGCTGGGCCTTGTTGACCTCCAGCACCTCCTTGACCTGCAAGTATAGGCTGCGGTTGAACTGCGGCAGGCGGTCCTGCAGGTCCTTGTGCACGGTGGACTTGCTCACGCCGAACTTTTTCGCCGCGGCGCGCACGGTGGCGCGGTTTTCGATGATGTAGGCGGCCAGCGCGCAGGCGCGCTCTTCCATGTTACCCTTCATGCAGCACACTCCTGACTCATGTTGCTCCATCTATATGCGTGCAGAAGGGGAATATGCGCATGGGGAATGAATACGCGGCAAAAACATTTTGCCAAGCGGTCAAGGCATGTTATAACGCCCTTAATCGTGCCGGACGCGGCGCAAACAAAACGACAGGGAGACCCTGCATGGAAAATAAACTCATCCGCAGCAAATACTTTTTATACCTGACCGAATTTTTGCCGGTATGTCCGTCATGGCGGTCGAGCTCGGCGCGAGCCGCTTGATGGCCCCGTACTTCAGCTCGTCTCAGATCGTGTGGACGGTCATCATCGGCGTCATCATGATCGCGATGGCGATCGGCAACGTCTGGGGCGGCAAGCTCGCCGACAAGAGCGCGACGCCCGATAAGCTTTACCGCCGCCTGATCATCGCGGCCATCTGGATCGCACTCATCCCGTTGTGGGGCGCTATCTCATCGCGGGCATCTCGCTGCTGCTGGCGCTTTTTGTGACGAAAAACTTCCTCGTCTGGGCGGCGCTCGCGGCGTGCCTTGTGATCTTCGCGTTCCCGTGCGTGCTGCTCGGCACGGTCACACCGTCGCTCACGCGCTTCACGGTCGACAATCTCGACGACACGGGCAAGACCGTGGGCCGGCTGAACGCGCTCAACACCATCGGCAGCATCATCGGTACGTTTGTGCCGACGTTTGTGACCATCCCCGCCGTCGGCACGACGGCGACGTTTTTGATTTTCTCCGGCGTGCTCGCGGCCATCGGCATCGCGTACTTCGTGTTCGAGAAGAAAAAGAGCGTGTCGGGCGTAGTCTCCGTTCTCCTGATTATCGGCCTTTGCTTTGCGCTGCCGGGCTACAGCTTCGCCTTCTGGCAGAACGACATCACGCTTGAGGACGAGTCCATCTACAACTATTTGCAGGTGCAGGACAGCGTGAAGCGCACGACGCTCTCGACGAACGTGCTCTTCGGCGTGCAGAGCGTGCAGGTCAAGGACGACGCGCTGACGGGCATGTACTATGACTACGCGCTCGCCGCGCCCTGCATGGCGGGCATGGACGGCACGGACAACGAAGGCCGCAGCGTCATGATCCTCGGTATGGGCTCGGGCACGTACGCGAGCTACTGCACGCGCTATTTTCCCGGCGCGAGCGTGCAGGGCGCGGAGATCGACAAAAAGATCGCCGACATCGCGACGGACTACTTCGGCCTGCCCGACAGCGTGACCGTCGCGGTCGAGGACGGGCGCGCGTACTTAGCGGCGAGCGAGGAGCAGTTTGACGTCATCATGGTCGACGCCTATCAGGATATCACCATCCCGTTCCAGCTTTCGAGCGTCGAATTTTTCAACGAGGTGCGCTCTCATTTGAAGCCGAACGGCGTGATGGTCGTGAACCTCAACATGACGTCGGCGGAGAACGGCTCCGTCAATGAATACCTCTGCGACACGATGGCGAGCGTCTTCAAGCACACCGTTACCGCGCCTGTGAAGGGCAACACGAATACCGAGGCCTTCTGCACGAACTCAGGCGACTGGGAAGAGACCTTCCCGTGCAGCATCGCGAACCTCAAGGACAGCGGCTACGCCGACATGATGCGCACAGTCTACTCGAAGCTCACGCCCTACGAGGGCGGAAGCTGCATCCTGACGGACGACAAGGCTCCTGTTGAGGTGCTGGGCATGCGCGTGCTCGACGAGCTCATCGGCGACGAGCTCAACAACTACAAAGACGAGCTGAAAACCGGCGGCCTGTCCGCGCTGATCGGCAATTGAAAATAAAAAAATTCCCGTGCCCAGCGCGGGAATTTTTTTATAGAATTAACATCAGCACGGGAATTACAACAAAGCATGCGATCGTGGAGAGCGCCGCGCCCTGCGCGGCGAATTCTTCGTCCGCGCCGTATTCCGCGGCGGCTACGACCGTCTGCGTCACGACCGGCATCGCCATTTCAACGACGAGCACGTCGTGGGCAAGACCTGTTATGCCGAACATTCTGCACAGCAGAACAGAGAATGCCGGAGCGACCAGAAAGCGGAAGATCATCGCGATACCCAAGTCGCGGTCGAGCCGGACGTTTTTGAGCCCGATATCGTGGATGATGTAGCCTGTGAGCAGCAGTGCCAGCGGCGTGACGAGGTTGTTCATATAGCGGCAGTAGCTCATCACGAGCGACGGCAGCTGCACTCCAAACCACACGAGCGTCATGCCGATGAAAACGGCAATGACGGCGGGGGTGGTCAGGAACTTTTTGACCAGCTTTCGGTCAAAGCCGCCCTGACTGCCTGACCACCGCACAAGCGAGAGAAACACGATCTGGACAAAGCAGGTGTTGACGAGGTAGTAGAGCATGACGTAGGGCGTGCAGATGTCGCCGAAGAGCTCGGTGCACATCGCAAGGCCGACGAAGATGGCGTTCGATACCGAGCACATCATCATAAAAACGCCGAGCTTTTTGCGCGGCAGCTTCAATAGCTTGCCGATGAGCAGGGATAAAAACAGAATCACCGTGGTGCTGAGCAGCGGCACGAGCAGAAAGCTGCCGGACTGCATGAGAAGCTCTTTTGTCAGATCCTTTGTCAGTCCGTATATGATCATACAGGGCACGGCGACAGAGAGCGTGAACTTGCCGATAAAGGCCTTGGCCTGCGGGCCCATCCAGCCCTTGGCCGCGCAGAAATAGCCCGTCGCCGTCACCAGCAGGATGATGGTGACGGAAGAGAGCGCGTGCAGAAATCCTTCCATGGTGTGACCTCGGTGTTAAGAAATAGCTACACCAGTATAACACTGTCGCGGCAAAAGACAAGGGCGGGCGCAAAAGATGGCTTGAAAATGCGCGGGCGATACGCTATGATGGGCGGAGACTGAACACGCGGTGTACAGTCTGAGAAATGAAATTGAGAACTTTGAGAGGAGTTTTGTTTTTATGAAAGCAGCGCTGGTCATTATGGCGGCGGGCATGGGCTCGCGCTACGGCGGCAACAAGCAGGTGGACGGCATCGGCCCGAACGGCGAAATTTTGATGGAATACTCCATTTTCGACGCGCTGCGCGCGGGCTTTACGAAGGTGGTCTTCATCATCAAGCCCGACATGCGCGACTTGATGGAGAACATGGTCGGCAAGCACCTTGCCGAGCGCAAGACCGCGGACGGGGAAAACGTCGAGGTCTGCTACGCGTATCAGGATTTTTCGAGCGTGCCCGATTTTTACACGGTGCCGTCTGATCGCGTCAAGCCGTTCGGCACGGTGCACGCGCTGCTGTGCGCGCGCGAATTCGTACACGAGCCGTTCGTCGTTATCAACGCCGACGACTATTACGGCGTGGACGCGTTCAAGACCATTTACGCAGAGCTCGGCAAGCTCGCCGCGAGCGGCGAGGGCACGATGGTCGGCTATGACCTCTGCAACACCGTGAGCGAGCACGGCACGGTCACGCGCGGCGTGTGCCACGTGAACGAACAGGGCGTGCTCGACCGCGTGGTCGAGACATTCCACTTAAAGCCCTGCGCCGACGGCAAGATCCGCGATATTCAGGAAGACGGCGACGGTCCGGTCTACGCGCCGGAGACGCCGGTCTCGATGAACTTCTGGGGTTTTACGCCGTGGCTGTTTGAAAAGCTGGACGCTTACTTTAAAGATTTCCTGCGCGCGCTGCCGGACGGTGAGCTCAAGAAAGAATGCCTGCTGCCGAGCCTGATCGGCGAGCTCATCGACCGCGGCGAGCTCACTGTCTCCGTCCTGCGCTCGAGCGCGCGCTGGTTTGGCATGACGTATCACGAGGACAAGGAAACGGTGCAGCGCGAGCTCCAGAAGCTGCACGACGCTGGCGTGTATCCGAAGTCGCTGCGCGCGTGAGCGAACAAAATCGAAAAGAAACATTTTGCCGCCTCCGGACATACTAAGTCCGGAGGTGATTTTTATGCCGCGAAAAGACCCCGGCATGCCGTATGACCTGACGCCGATGCTCAAGGCGCGCTTCGGCCAGCCGGACGACTGCGCCGATCTTGTCAACAAGTACGGGACCTACAACATCCAGCCGACGTCGGACACGGAAAATCTGTTTCCGCTCATCGCGCCGGGACTTCCCGAGCAGTGGAAGCGCATGGCGATCAGCAAGAAGGACGTTGAAAACTTGCAATAAGGCAAACGGAGGGGAGACGCGCCCGCGCGTCTCCCGTTTTTTCTCAAAATCCCTGAAACGATAAGGGGAAATAGGCGGGTTTCTAAAAGGAGGAAAATGATACGTACAAGTTCGACAAAAAAATAAATGACATAATGTAGAAATTTATTGCTGGTATACAAATTGAGAACATGACTGGCACTTGCTTTACAGCTAAAAATGTATAAAGTAAAAGGCAAGAGCTGTCAGCCGGGAAGGCGGCTATGAGAGAGACCGCCTTCCGGCGCGACTTGCCAATATGAAGGAGGAGAGAGAATGGAAACCAAAAGTAACGCAAAACTGAAAGCGCTGTTTATCATCCCATCAGTCATCGGCGTCATCCTGTTCATGATCCCCGTAAAAAATTCGGCAGGTGAATGGACCGTTGTGGTCAAGATCATCGCCGACATCATCTCGGGCGCGATCGGCGGCATCCTGCCGCTGCTG
>CAVFND010000060.1:0-6371 GCA_963623615.1 Oscillibacter sp. ER4
ATCTCAATGTCGGTCATGGGAAATACCTCCTAAAATTTTATGTAAAAATACGGGAAGAATTGTCTTTTATTGACAAAACCTATTATATCCGAACGAAAGAAAAAGGTAAACTGTTTTGCAAGCCTCTTTTTTCCAAATACCTTAAAAAATTAGGCGTTCTTTTCCCTCTCTTAAAAAAGAGGAAGCGGTCAGATTTTGGACGTCCGCGGCGGAGAAAAACGGAAAAAGACGAAAGATGTAAAAAGTCATCCGTCATTTACGCGATCTTTACAGCGTGATGCGCATGGGCTCGTCCAGTGTGACCCTGCCGCCGATGCTCGCGGCGATGACCTGGCCGCCTTGCCGCTCAACGCTCGCGCGGACCGCGCCCGCGGGCTGACGGTATTCGCACGAAAAACCGCCGTTTTCCATGCGTTCGCTCTGCGCGACGGCGCAGGCGACCGTGCCGCTGCCGCAGCTGCCCTCCCAGACGAGGGAGCCCGTCTCAATGACCCTGACGAGCGGGGTCATGCTGCGCTTTTCCGCGTCAAGGAAAATGACGCCGCAGGCGTCGAGCCCTGCAATTCCGGAAAAGACCGGTTCCGCTGCGCGGAAGAAGTCTACGCTCGGCTCCACGCCCTCGACGACGAAGTGGGCGATACCTGTTAAGTCGACGAGCGTACCTTCGTGCCCCTCCACCGTGACGCGCGTCACGCTGCGCGGGCAGGGCATTTCGGCGCGCGCCGTGCCGGATTTCAAATCGACCTGTGCGGTGACGACGTGGTCACAGCCGCTCACGCGCAGTCTGACCGCGGAAAGGCCGCTCTTCTGCCGGGCGATGTACATGCCGTAGGCACGCGTCGCGTTGCCGCAGAATTCGCCGCCCATCATCTCCATGTGCCCGTCGACATCGTCTTCTGCTGGGCAGGCGTAGCCGACCTGCTCGGCCTTGAGTTCGGGGATCGCCATGATCTTCTCGGCAATGACCGCGCGCTGCGATTTTTCGATCGGATCGAGCACGAACACTGTAATGTTCCCCGCCGGATCCGCCCGTAAAATGCTTAGTTCCATAGTAAATTCCTCCTAAAAAAAGAAGGTGTAAAGCAAGAATTACTTTACACCTTCTTCATCATTCTGTCAATTCATGAAAATTATAAATTTCCATAAACTGCCCAATCACTTTGCGGCGCGCTCATTTGCAGCGCGCATTCATTTTGCGCTGCGCACAGCGCAAATGACCTTGATCGTCCCGAAGGACGACACGCGCGTCCGCAGGGACACCTTACAAATATTTTCGCGGTGAGCGAAAATATTTGAAGCCCCTATTTCATTTGGGCCGATGGCCCAAATGAAAGGTCTCAAAATTGAGCCTCTGGCTCAATTTTGACTTATTCAAAGTCGGGGATATACTCCTTGACGATATCCAGCAGCTCGCCGGAGCGGATCATCGCTTCCACCGCGCGGATGTCGGGCCAGATCTCACGGTCGATCTCGTAGAAGGCGACCTTCTCGCGCACGTGCTTGTAGAGCGCCTCGTGCAGCGGGGTCAGGCCCTGGCCGTGGGTGTTCAGGCGGCGGCGGATGTCGATGGCCTGGCAGGCGGTCATCAGCTCGTCAGCGAGGACGTCCTGCGTGTTCTGCAGGATCATCTTGGCCTTACGGGCGGCGGTGGTGCCCATGGAGACGATGTCTTCCTGGTTGGCGGAGGAGGGGATGGAGTCGACGGAAGCGGGGTGAGCGTAGATCTTATTCTCGCTGACCATGGAAGCGGCAGCGTACTGAACGATCATGAAGCCGGAGTTGACGCCGGCCTGGGTGGTCAGGAACGCGGTCAGGCCGTTGGAGAGCGCGGGGTTGACCATACGCTCGGTGCGGCGCTCGGAAGCGTCGGCCAGCTCGCTCGCGGCGATGCCGAGGAAGTCGAACGGCAGGGCCATGGGCTCGCCATGGAAGTTGCCGCCGGAGATGACAGCCTCGTCGTCGAGGAACATCAGCGGGTTATCGGTGACAGCGTTGAGCTCGATCTCGACCTTCTCGCGGACGTAGTCGAGGGCATCACGGCAGGCACCGTGCAGCTGCGGGATGCAGCGCAGGGCGTAAGCGTCCTGAACGCGGTCCTTCTGGCAGTTGTCGAGGATCTCGGAACCGTCGAGCAGCTTGCGCATGTTCGCGGCGACGAGCATCTGGCCCTTCTGGCCGCGCACCTGATGGATGCGGGGGTCGAAGGCGTTGCGAAGGCCGGTTAGACCCTCGAAGGACATGGACGCGATCACGTCGCCGAGCTGGGCGGCGCAGATGGTGTCGTACAGCGCAAGAGCGCCGACGGAGGTCATCGCGCAGGTGCCGTTCGTCATGCCGAGGCCTTCCTTGGAGACCAGGGTGTCGAGCGTCTTGATGCCGGCCTTGGCCATGGCCTCAGCACCGGGCATCTTCACACCCTCGTACATGGCTTCGCCCTTGCCGAGCATGGGGAGCGTCATGTGAGCGAGAGGAGCAAGGTCGCCGGAGGAGCCGAGGGAGCCCTTCTGCGGGACGACGGGGGTCACGCCCTTGTTGAGCATCTCAAGCAGCATCTCGACCAGGATGGGACGAACGCCGCTCACGCCGCCGCACAGAGCGTTGGCACGCAGCAGCATCATGCCGCGGACGATCTCGTCAGCATACGGCTCGCCGGCGGCGGTGCAGTGGCTGAGGATCAGGTTGGTGGAGAGCTGGTTGCTCATCTCCTTGGGGACGGCGACCTTCTGGAACTCGCCGAAACCGGTGGTGATGCCGTAAGCGACGCGGCCCTCAGCGGCGATCTTCTCGGCCAGGGCGCGGGACTTCTGCATGGCTTCCAGAGCGGAGGGAGCCAGCTCGACGGTCGCATTGTAGCGAGCGATGGCGACGAAGGATTCGAGTGTCAGGCTGTGGCCATCGACGACGACATGCTTGATCGCGGTAGGATTCATGATCATGGTAGTGTCCTCTCTTTACTCAATAGTCCGGTATGACCCGGTCGGCGTGTCCGGTCGCCCGAACCGCCTTAGGTGCAAGAAACGTGTCGAAGCGTTCCCCTTACGTTCCGCGCATGCCCGTGCGCGGATGGCGCTCCGCCTGTGGAAAAGTCCCACAGGATCGTTCTGGAAACAGTATAGCACATTTTTGTGCAAAATCAATAGTTTTTTGCCAAAAAAAGTTTCTTTGTTGTGCGTTATCACCATATTTGGATAACACGCTATCAGGGTACAGTGGTAAAATTGGATAGAATAGATAAAAAAAGCGCCCCGCTTTTGCGGGGCGCCTTTGATTCTTTGTGGAAAGGTCACAGTTGTTCACTTTTTGTGCTTCTTGCCGGACTTCGGCTCGGGCGCGGCATAATCCATGATGCGAATCGCCGGATTCTTCTTTTTGATGAACGCGTAGATCTCGTCGAGGTCTTCGCGCGGGAAGAAGAGTGCCTTTTCCGTGTTGCCATGGCCGATGTGCAGACGCACCATGTCGGCGTGGCCGCGGTCCTCGCACACGATCGCATTGATGTCCTCCCAGGGGAAGAACTCGTAGTGCGTGGTGAACTGCATGTTGTAGAAGATCTCAAGTCCGCGGCTCGTGAGAGCGGCGTC
Organism: Oscillibacter sp. ER4; assembly: GCA_963623615.1. Taxonomy (GTDB): domain Bacteria; phylum Bacillota; class Clostridia; order Oscillospirales; family Oscillospiraceae; genus Hominicoprocola. Next base: position 3,582 of record CAVFND010000060.1, read on the forward strand.
CTTTTTGGTCATCAGCGTCAGTAGATACAGCACCGAGAATGCGAGCGAGACGAAGGCGAGCAGCGGGTTTCTGCTGCGGGTCGAAATACCGAACAGCAGCAGCACGACAACTAAGATCCATCCGCCGGTCTGCACCCACTTTTTACGCGGCTTGAGCGTTGACTGCGCGGGGTAGATCGGGGGCGGGACAGATTCCCAGGGAAGCGATTGTTTCACGTGAGTGTTTCCTTTCTAAGTAAGCGGGGGAGAGATTACGCGTTGATCTTGGGGGCTTTACCGGCGGCACGGCGAGCCTCGAGGTTCGCGACGGCCTTCTTGTGAGCCTCTTCGGGAGCACCGGCGGGCTTGCCGGCCTTGGTCTTGCCGAAGATGTTGGTGTAGGAACCGTCAGCCCAGAAGATGTTGCGGCCGAGCACGGCGGTGATGTAAGCGTAAACGGGGTTGAGCAGGTTGACGAACGCGTACGGGAAGAACACGAACGGGCTCATGCCGAGAACGCCGGTCTGGTAAGCGCCGCAGCCGGTCCAGGGGAACATAACGGCCCAGAGGGTACCGGCGTCTTCCAGAGAACGGGAGAGCATGTTGCGGCCGAGGCCGAGCTCATCGTACTTGTCAACATAGATGGGGGCGGGAACGCCGATGCCGAGGAACTGGTCGCACATGGTGGCGTCGCAGAAGATGGAGGTCAGCAGGGTGGCGAGGATCAGGCTGCCGACAGAGTGGATCTTGTGCTTCAGGCCGCCGAACAGACGCTCGATGCAGCCGCAGCGCTCCAAAGCACCGCCGTAGGCGAGCGCGAGGAGGATGAGGTTGATGGTCCACATGGTGCCGTCCATACCGCCGGCCTTGCCGAGGATGGAGTCAGCGACCTCGTTGCCGGTCTCAACACTGATACCGTAGTGCAGAACGTCAAAAATATCGCCGAGAGAGCGGCTATAGTAGATGTCGGGGGACTGGAAGATGATCATGAAGATGACCGCAGTGGCAACAGAGATGGAGATACCGACAAGGCCGGGCACGCGCAGGATGCAGACAACAATAACGACGATGATGGGGATGAGCAGAAGGGGGGAGATCACGAAGGCCTCGCGGAAGGCGTCCTGAATGCCCTGAGCAACAGCGGGATCATAAGCGCTGGTGTCGATGTTCAGGCCCATGATGGTGTAAAGAACAAGGGCGATGAGCAGGGTCGGGCCGGTGGTGGAGACCATCGCGGTGACGTGGTCAAAAAGGCCGGTCTCGGCAACAGCCGCGGCGAGGTTGGTGGTATCGGACAGGGGGGAGAACTTATCACCGACATACGCGCCGGAGATGATCATACCGGCGGTAATGGCGGGGTTGATGCCGAGGCCCGCGCCGATGCCGAGGAACGCAAGACCGATGGTGGCGGTGGTGGTCCAGGAGGAGCCGCACGCCAGACCGACGATCGCGCAGAGGATGCAGCCGATGGGCAGGAACAGCTGCGGGGTCAGGAGATCCAGACCGTAAACGATCAGGGCGGGGATAGCGCCGGAGGCCATGAAGCTGGAGACCAGGAAACCGACGGTGCAGAGGATCAGGACCGCTTCCATGGAAGCGCTCAGACGCTCGATCATACCGGCGAGCATATCCTTGAAGTCGTGACCGCAGAGGAAACCGACGATGCACGCGACGATAATGGACATGACCAGAGGCATGTGCGCGTCATGATAACCGGATTCGGAATGACCGAGGAAGCAGTAGAGCATGAACCCGATCATTGCCACAATGGGAACTAACGCCAGAATAAAACTGGGCTCCCGTGCGACTTTCTTTTCGTTTGCCATTGATAAATACCTCTCTCTTAATAAAAATACTTGCCCGTCAGGAAACGGAAGACCGCTCCTCCCCAGGACGAACACGCTGCACACCGCACGCGGGGACGTGCGTTTCCTGCGGAGGGGTCCCGCAGGAAAACAGACACAGAACTTAGGCGACAGCACCGTCGGGCAACGGTTTCTTGCACGCTGTTTCCTATGTCCTAATCTATTTGTGAACTAATTGTAACATACCACTTGAGCAAAAGCAATAAAAATCGTGCAGAAACCTAAAAATATTTTAGTCAATTCTTCTACATCGAGGTGGTGTGATGTTATGCTGATATGCTTTTGCGGCATTATAATAAAGCAAAACGAACGAAAAAGAGCAGGCGCACAGCGCCTGCTCTGATGAAAATGACGCAGGGATCACTTTTCTTCCTTGGCCCGTTCGAGCAGCAGCTTGTAGCCGTCCGCCCCGTAGCAAAGGCACTTATTCACGCGCGTGATGGTCGTGGACGAAACGCCGATCTTCTGCGAGATCTGCGTAAAGGTCTTGCCATCGGCGAGAAGCGACGCCACCTCGAAGCGCTGGGACATCGCCTCGATCTCGCTGAAGGTGCAGAGATCGTCGAAGAAGCGGTAGCATTCTTCCTCTGTTTTTAAAGATAAGATCGCCTTAAACAGGTGATCGGTCTCTTCGCTTTTCATTTTGCTCTGGTACATCCAACGTTCCTCCTCAACGATCCAGGGGATCGACTTTTGCCCGCGCGGGGATGCCCGCCGCGGACGCCGAATAACGGCTGTCCGGAAGCTGCCTGCGGGCGAACCTCGGTTTTCGGAGCTTGCCCGTTGATATTATCTCTATGGTAACAAAAAGCGGCAGTTCCGTCAAGCGCAATTCGTGCTTTTTGGCGTGCTTTTTGGAGGATATCTTCATTTTTTGTGAACACTGTCCGCGCCGGAAAGAAAAATTTTCCTGCCGGAATGGGGGAAAGCTATGGCAATTCCGCGC
>CAVFND010000060.1:6381-8124 GCA_963623615.1 Oscillibacter sp. ER4
GTGCTATACTGTCTCAAAAGTGGAAAAAACGGCCGCGGATGCTTGACAATCCCTGCGCCGTACCGTAAAATATCTGTCAACCACTCCGATACGCTGCTGTGCCACCGCAGTACAGTACGCTGTCCATACATTCTATTAGGAAAGGACACACACTATCATGGCAACGATCAAAGCTCACACCTTATCCGGCTTTATGGAGCTGCTTCCCGCGCCGCAGACCCAGATGGAGCGCCTTATGGAGGTGCTGCGCTCGTCCTACGGCGTCTACGGCTTCACTCCGCTCGACACGCCCATCATCGAAGCGAGCGATGTGCTGCTCGCCAAGGGCGGCGGCGAGACCGAAAAGCAGATCTACCGTTTCTCCAAGGGTGACAGCGACCTTTCTCTTCGCTTCGACCTGACGGTGCCTCTGGCGAAATACGTTGCCCTGCATTATGCCGACCTCGCCTTCCCGTTCCGCCGCTTCCAGATCGGTAAGGTGTATCGCGGCGAGCGCGCGCAGCGCGGCCGCTTCCGCGAGTTCTATCAGGCGGATATCGACATCATCGGCGACGGCGAGCTCGACATCACGAACGACGCCGAGATCCCCGCCATCATCTATACCGTCTTCTCCCGCCTCGGCCTTTCGAAATTCCAGATCCGCATCAACAACCGCCGCATCCTGAACGGCTTCTACGCGATGCTGGGACTTTCCGACAAGTCCGGCGACATCATGCGCACCGTCGACAAGATCGAAAAGATCGGCCCCGACCTCGTGCGTGCCATCTTGGTCGACGACTACGCCATCGAGGGCGAAAAGGCGGACGAAATTCTCGCCTTCATCGGCATCAAGGGCACGAATGAAGAGGTGCTGACCGCGCTTGAAAAGTACCGCGGCCGCAACGAGATGTTCGACCAGGGCCTCGACGAGCTCACGACCGTCGCCAAGTACCTCGGCGCGTTTGGCGTGCCGCAGGAGAACTTCGCGGTCGACCTGACTATCGCGCGCGGCCTCGACTACTACACCGGCACGGTGTACGAGACGACGCTGCTCGACCACCCCGAGATCGGCTCGGTCTGCTCCGGCGGCCGCTACGATAACCTCGCGGAGTATTACACCGACCGTAAGCTCCCCGGCGTCGGCATTTCGATCGGCGTGACGCGCCTGTTCTACGTCCTCGGCGAGCAGGGACTTCTTAACAGCGACATCTGCACCGCGCCGGCGGATGTGCTCATCCTGCCGATGACCGAGGACCTGAGCGAGGCCATCTCGCTCGCCACCGACCTTCGCGCCGCGGGCGTCAGCACGCAGATCTACACGGAAAAGAAGAAGTTCAAGGCCAAGATGAACTACGCCGACAAACTCAAGGTGCCCTACGTCTACTTCCTCGGCGAGGACGAGATCAACGCGGGCGTCGTGTCCTGCAAGGACATGCGCACCGGCGAGCAGGTCAAGCTCCCCCGCGCGGAAGCGGTGGAAAAGGCCAAGGCGTTTGTGGAGTCTGACCGCCAAAAGCCGGTCATTTGCGAAAAGTAAAAAGAGTGGCAGCCCGAAAGGGCTGCTTCTTTTTTGCGTTCCCGCAAGGGAACGAGGACTTTCCGCGCACAGCGCGGAGAGATATGCGGCGTGCGCGCCGCAGCACTAAGGGGGGATATTCTCTTTCCGCAGAAAGAGAATATCCCCCCTTACACCCCCCAAGAGAAAGGGCTTTGATTGGCAGTCTCGGGCTCGAATGACCTTTTTGCCCCCGGAATGGAAATGCC
>CAVFND010000061.1:0-8050 GCA_963623615.1 Oscillibacter sp. ER4
GCTATAGAGAGCGCCTGTCAAGCGCCGCACAAAAAGAAAAGCCGCCAAAGGCGGCTTTTCTTAAATGTGCAAGATCGCGCGAATTTCGTCCAGCGTTTCGGCAAAGTAGATGCCCTCCTGCCGCTCGGGCGTAGAGAGGCCCATGTCGATCATGTGGGCGAGCAGGGCTTTTAAGTGGTCGTAATAACCGTTTAAGTTATAGAGGATGCACGGCGCGGCGAGCTGCTTGAGCGATACCTTCGACATGACCTCGCTGATCTCCTCGAGCGTGCCCGTGCCGCCGGGGAAGGCGATGAACGCCTCGCCGAGCTCGATCATTTTTAATTTGCGCTCAGTCAAGTCTTTGGTGACGATAAGCGTCGTGATTTCGTCGTACTCGTAGCCCTTGTCGATGAAAAACTGCGGCTCCACGCCGGTCACTTCTCCGCCCGCGCGCAGTACGCTTTCGGCCAGCGCGCCCATCAGGCCGTTTTTCGACCCGCCGTAGACAAGGGCGTTGCCGCTCTCGCCGATGAGGCGGCCGAGCGCACGCACGGACGATTCGAGTGTCGGATCATTGCCGCTGCTCGCGCCGAGATATACGGTGATATTCATAGAAAGCTGTTCCTTTCTCTCAAAATCGTTGCCGCTATTCTATCACGGCGCGGCCTTTTCTGCAAGCGGCGGAAAATCGACATTGCGGGGATCGTGCCGCCGTGGTATGATGTTCTCGCCGCACACGCGGAAAGAGAGTAATTTTGACTGTTTTGGGAGATACCGCTATGATCAAAACGATTTTGTGGGACGTGGATCGCACGCTGCTGGACTTTGACGCCGCTGAGCGCGCCGCCATTCAGAGCCTTTTTGCCGAGTTCGGCCTTGGCGAATGTTCGGACGAGCAGGTCACGCGCTATTCCGTCCTGAATATGAAATACTGGGAAAAGCTCGAACGCGGCGAGATCACGAAGCCGCAGGTGCTCGTAGGCCGCTTTGAAGAGTTTTTCGCGGAGGAGGGTATCGACGTTGCCCTCGCGCCAAAGTTCAACGACGCCTACCAGCTGCGCCTCGGCGATACCATCGTCTACCGCGACGACAGCTATGAGATTGTCAATTCGCTGCGCGGCAAGGTGCACCAGTACGTCGTCTCGAACGGCACGGTTGTCGCGCAGACGAAGAAGCTGACGCGCTCCGGCCTCGGCGCGCTGATGGATGGCGTGTTCCTCTCCGAACAGCTCGGCGCGGAGAAGCCGAAAAAAGAGTTTTTCGACCGGGTCTTCGCCGCCATCGGGCCGGTTGAGAAGAGCGAAACAATGATCGTTGGCGATTCGCTCACGAGCGACATCCGCGGCGGCGACAACGCGGGCATCGTTACCTGCTGGTACAATCCCGAGGGCGTTAAAGCGCCGGAGGGTTACCGCATCGATCACGAGATCAAAGACCTGCATGAGGTGTACGGTCTGCTGTAAAAGAAGAAAAGGAGAGAGGGGCTTCCGGCTGTTCGGAATCTCCTCTTTTCTCTTGCCAAACGGCAAATGATATGTTACAATATGACCAATAAACCAAAATGGTCAAAAATTTCAATCAAAGGAGGGAATACCAATGGCTTTTTCCGCAGAAGAGAACGCCGCCATCCGCGAAACGCTGCTGCGAGAGGCGCGCCACTGCGCCGTCACGCTGGGGTTGCGCAAGACCTCGGTCGAGCAGCTGACCGAGGCGGCGGGCATCTCGAAGGGACTGTTCTATAAATACTTTGAGTCCAAGGAGCTGCTGTTTTTCGAGGTGCTGGAGGACATCCACAGCGAGGTCTATCAGGTGGCCGAGCAGGCGCTGGAGGAGGGGCGGGCTCTGCCGCCTGACGAGCGCATCGCAAACGTGCTGCTCACGGCCTGCAATCGCTTATCCGAGATCGGCGCGATGAAATTCATTGAGGAGGACTCCGCGTATCTCCTGCGCCGCATCCCTGCGCAGGTGAAAGCCGAGCACTACCACAGCGACGAGGTACATATCCGCGACCTTTTGGAGGAGAGCGGCCTGACCCCGCGCGGCGGCATGGCGCTCGCCGCGGCGACGATCCGCGGACTTATTCTCACGGTGTCGCATCAGGAGCAGATCGGCGCGCTGTATCCGCAGGTGCTCGAAACGCTGACGCGCGGTGCGTGCGAAGAGCTGTTCCCGAGGGCGTGAGCGCTGCGTGCGTTTTTTCATAGCATAAAGTTAGATGCATTGAACCAAAAATCAAAACAGGGAGGAATCTGCCGTGTCCAAGCAAGCTACCGAGTTTCAGAAAAAAGAAATGAGCAAGATGTACCGCGGCAAGGAGATCTTCAAGCCGCTGAACACCGGCTGGGTCGATGAACACGTTGCCTGCGTGCGCGAGTGGGTGGCGAACATCTTTTTCTACCGCAAGGGCGAGACGGCCATCATGATCGACGCGGGCTATAACTACGACCGCCTCGAAGAGAAGATGGGCTGGCTCGGCATCGACCCGAAGTCCATCCGCCATATCCTCATCACCCATCAGGACACCGACCACGTCGGCGCGGTGGAGGCCGACAGCCCCGGCCTTTTCAAGGAGGCAAAGCTTTACATCGGCGAGGTCGAGAATAAATACCTCACCGGCGAGGTACGCCGCAAGGTGATCTACCACCTCTACAAGCTGCCGCAGGTGACGATCCACAACGAAAAGGTGCTGCTTCACGACGGCGAGGTCTTCGAGATCGACGGTATCAAGATCGAGTGCTTTCTGGTCCCGGGCCACACGTGGGGACACATGGTCTACCTCGTCGACGGCAAGTACCTCTTCACGGGCGACGCGATCTGGTTCGGCGCGGACGGCGGATACAGCTTCATTTCCGCGTTGGCGGAGGACAACAAGCTCGCGGTCAAGTCGCTCGCGGCGCTGGAGCAGAAGCTGTGCACGCGCGGCCTGCGGCCCATCATCCTGACGGGCCACACGGGCTGGACGGACGACCTTTACTTCGCCTTTGCGCACCGCGACAAGCTCTGCTCGCCGTTCAAGAAAAAGGTGCACGACCCGTCCGCGCCCTACGACGCCTACGACGAGTCGGACGACACGGAGAAGAACGCAAAGCGCGGCTTTTTGCCGCCGGTGCAGAAAGTGCAGTAAAAGCGATCAAAAGATGAAAACGGACAGCCGGCTCAATGCCGGCTGTCCGTTTCGTTTCGGATGACCTGCGCGAGCCGGATCGCCGCGCGCTCAAATTCCTCGGGCGTCGTGTGGCGTAGGACAGGCGCAGCGAGCCGTTGCGCGCAAAGTCGTACATGTCGCCGGGGTTCAATAAAATGCCCGCCATAGCCGCGGATTCAAAGAGCTTTTCTGTTGCGGCGGCATTTTTCAGCGTGAGCCAGATGTAGAATCCGCCGTTTGGCACGTTCCACACGGCGAGGCCGCGGTAGTGCCGCTCCAGCACGTCAAGCGCGCGGTCGCGCCGCTCGCACAGGATGCCGCGCAGCTGCACAAGATATTCGTCATACAGCCCGCTCGACAGAAATTCCGCGAAGATCCACTGCGAGATGGAGCTCGCGCCGTAGTCGGTCTGCATCTTCACATCGCCGAGGCGCTGCACGATGGGCTCGCTCGCAACGACCCAGCCGATGCGAAGCCCCGGCGCGAGTGACTTGGACGCGCTGCCGAGATAGAGTACCGTGCCCGCGCGGTCAAGCGACTTGAGCGACGGCGGCGCGGGGGAGAAGCACAGCTCTTCATACGCGCCGTCTTCGATGATGGGCAGACGGTTTTCCGCGCCGAAGCGCAGCAGCGCCTCACGCCGCGGCAGGCTCATCGTGATGCCCGTCGGGTTCTGGTTTGTGGGAATGGTGTAGAGGATGGTGCCGCCGCGGCGGTGCGGACGCTGCGCGAGCGCGGCGAGGGCGTCCATCTGCAAGCCCTGTGCGTCCATCGGGATACCGGAAAGGTGCATGCCCGCGGACTGGAAGACCTGAAGCGACTTTAAATAGCTCGGCGCCTCGGTCAGCACCCTTGACCCTGCGGGGAGCAGGCACGCTGAGATGAGCTGCAACGCCTGCAGCGCACCCGACGTGATGAGGATGCACGACGGCGGCGCGTGGATGCCGAGCGCTTCCAGATGCTTTGAGATCGCCTGCCGCAGCTCAAAAAGGCCCAGCGGCTCAAGATAGCCAAGGCTCGTGACCTTCTGGCTCACACGCTGCAAAACGGTCTGCCATTTCTCTACAGGGAAGAGCCGTGGGTCGAGCTCGCCCGTGCCGAGGCGCGTCATGCCGGGGACGAATTCGAAGTGGTTGATGGCATGGATTGTGTTGTTGTTGGCGCGGAAGAAGCCGGAGGAGAGCAGCTTTTCCCAGTTCGGCGCGGGGGAGAGCAGCAGCGACCACGTGTTGCTCACGATCTGCGCGCCCGCGCCGCGTTTTCCCTCGACGACGCCGTAGGACACGAGCTCGTCCATGGCGCTCGTCACGGTGCTGCGGTTCACGCCCAGCAGTGCGGAAAGGTCGCGCTGCGAGGGCAGCCGCGTGCCGATCGGCCATTCGCCGGTCGAAACCTTGCCGCAGACATACTGCACGATCTGTCGGTAGACGGGAACGGCGCTTTTGAGATCCGGCTTCCAATTGATCTGTACCGGCGATTGACGCTTCATGGTGCTGCCTCCTTTTGGCTGGGGCCAATTTCCGCGCTTTGGCTGGTTACAAAGTTTTTACCTTCGCTATAATAAAATAGAAAATACTGAAACTGCCGCTATTATAACGTATTTTCCGCGCAGCGCGCAAGAGGGCGGGGCACGGAAGCAGAAAAAATTTGGCGGGGCAGAAGAAAGGAAACACCATGAAGATCAACGATTTCAAGCTCGAATGCTATTTTGGAAAATACGAATTCACCGCGCCCTATCTCCTCACGCAGTCAGACTGCGAGTCGATGAGCACGCGCGACCTGCTCGCGCTTGAACCGGGCGCGCAGGAAAACTATCTCTCCCAATGGCTGGGGTATACCGAGACCTGGGGCGACCCCGAACTGCGCGAGATCATCGCGGGACTATATAAGACCATGACAAAAGAGAATGTGCTCGTCTTCCACGGCGCGCAGGAGGCCATCTTCGGCTATATGAACGTCATGCTCGACCCCAGCGACCACATGATCGCGATGTTCCCGAATTACCAGTCCGCCTACGAGGTGGCCAATGCCGTCCCCAGCTGCGAGCTGTCGAAATGGTACTTAAAGGACGATGGGGAGAAGTGGACGGTCGATTTCGACGCGCTCGAGGCGCTGATCCGCCCGAATACGAAGCTCATCGCCATCAACTCGCCCAACAACCCCACGGGCTATACCTTCACGAATGCCGAGATCGAGCGCCTGTGCGACATCTGCCGCCGTCACGATCTCTACCTCTTCGCCGACGAGGTCTATAAGGGCCTTGAGATGGACGGCGAAAAACGCGACTGGATGGCCGACCACTATGAAAAGTGCGTGTCGCTCGGCGTGATGTCCAAGGCCTACGGTCTTGCGGGTCTGCGCGTGGGCTGGCTTGCGACGAAGGACCCGACGCTTTTGGAAAAGGTCGTCAAGTTCAAGCACTACATGAGCATCTGCGATTCCGCGCCGTCGGAATTCCTCGCCAAGGTCGCGCTCAAGCACGGCGACGTGCTGCTCACGCGCAATACGAATCTGATCCGAGACAACATACAGCTCGCCGACAAATTTTTCGCGAGATATCCGAAGCTGTTTTCTCCCCGTCCCATCACCTGCGGGCCTGTGGCGTTCCACAAGCTGCTGCTCGATATGCCTGTGAAGGACTTCTGCCAGATGGCGGTGGACAAGAAGGGCGTGCTGCTTCTGCCCGCGGACATCTACGACTTTGACGGCCAATATTTCCGCATGGGCTACGGCCGCAAGGCTGTACCCGAGGCGCTTGCAAAGTTTGAAGAATTCCTGATCGAAAACGGCTTTGCCGGATAACATGACGCCGCGCCGCGGCGGCAGAGGCGTTAAGATTTTTACATTTTGCTCTCTCATGCCACTTGCGGAGAACTAATGCATATGGTAAAATTGACCAATCAAACGGACGCTGCAAGGCGCCCGTTTGATAAATGAGAGAAAAGAGGTTTCAAAGAGAAAGAGGGAAAACCAATGGAACATCAGCGCAGAGCAGATCTGATGCTGCTGCTGGCGACGAGCTTCTGGGGCATTTCCAACTGCCTGACGGCGATCTGTCTGAGGGATATGCAGCCGCTGACGCTCAATGCCTTCCGCTTTTTGACGGCGTTTATCGTGCTGGGGCTCATTTTTTATAAAAATGTCTTCCACGCGAGCCGCGAGACCGTCAAATACAGTATTTTAGTGGGCTTGTCGCTCGTCATCGTGTATACGAGCGTGACCTACGGTGTGCTCTACACGTCCGTGTCGAACGCGGGCTTTATCAGCGCGCTTTCGGTCGTGACGACGCCGATCCTGGAATTCATCGTGTATCGCAAGAAGCCGGAGAAGAAGTTCGGTGTCTCGATGGTGCTGTGCCTCATCGGTCTGGCGCTGATGACGCTGAACGAAACGCTCAAGCCCGCGCTCGGCGATATCATCTGTCTGTTCGCGGCGGTGTTTTACTCTGTCGATCTGATGGTCACGGAAAAGGCCGTGGCCAATGAAAAGGTCGACCCGCTGGCACTCGGCGTGTGCGACCTCGCAGTCGTCGGCGTGGTGATGCTGCTGCTCTCCGTATTTTTTGAGACGCCCACGCTGCCCGGCACGGCAAAGGTCTGGGCGGCATCGCTGTTCCTCGGCATCGTGTGCTCGGGCGTCTGCCTTGTGATCCAGAGCGTCTTCCAGCAGCACACGACGGCGAGCCGCGCGAGCCTCATCTTCACGCTCGAACCCGTGTTCTCGGCAATCTTCGCGTTCTTCCTGCTGAATGAGCGCATCGGCGTCAAAGGCTATATCGGCGCGGCGCTGATGCTCGCGAGCCTTGTGCTGGTGGAGGTCGACGTGGGCGCGCTGTTTAAGAAAAACAAGAAAAAAGCGGAATAAATCTCCGTTGCCGCGTTTGGTTGCGGACTTGCAAGCCCTGACTGGTGGCGCTTTTCGCCGCTGTCGGCTATACTGGGCGCATCAAAGCAAACGGAGGATATCACACATGACCTTGGGAGAAAAATTACAGCTGCTGCGCAGGTCGCGCGGCTTATCGCAGGAGCAGTTCGCCGCGGAACTGAACGTTTTGCGGCAGACCATCAGCAAGTGGGAGTGCGGCGACTTAATGCCCGACCTTGACAAGCTGTGCGCCATCTGCACGTATTTCGGCGTGACGACGGATTAGTTGATCTGGGAAAACGAAAAGGATATCCCGAGTGGCAGTGCGAAAGCCGCTGCGGAAGCGAAGGAACCTGCCGTGCCGCCCAAAAGAGAAACTGTCCGTGAAACGCTGCGCAAAAACGTCGATCGGGCGGGCTATGAACTTGCCATCATTCTGCTGCATCTACTTGTGAGCATCGTCGTGATGCTGAGTTTGGGCGGCTGGGATGCATTTCCCGCGGTGCTGCGGACATGCCCTCCGCACATTCTGACCTGTGCGGTGATGATCGCGGGCGGGATCTTTCTTGCCCGCCGGCTCAAAAAAAGAGGGGAGTGCAATGACGACCTTTGATAAAGTGTACGCCGCGGTGCGGCTCATTCCGCGCGGGAGCGTCGCGACCTACGGCCAGATCGCCGCGGCGATCGGCAACAGACGCCTTGCCCGCGTCGTGGGCTACGCATTGCACGTGAATCCCGAACCGGGGGTCATCCCGTGCCACCGCGTCGTCAAGCGGGACGGGGAGGTGTCAAGCGCTTTCGCGTTCGGCGGTGCAAACCGTCAGGTCGAGCTTTTGAAGGCCGAGGGCGTCGGCTTTCTGGACGACAGTCATGTCGACATGAAGCACTACTGCGTCCGCGCCCTGCCGCTGATCTTAGGAGAATAAAAAAGAAGCGTTCCATCATTTGATGGAACGCTTCTTTTTTGCTTACAGGAATCGGCACAATAGGATCGGCAGGAATACCGCGGGGACGTAGTTCATCACCTTGATCTTCGTCAGGCCCAGCATGTTGAGCGAC
>CAVFND010000062.1:0-8029 GCA_963623615.1 Oscillibacter sp. ER4
GTACATCACCGGCCAGCACATCCCCCTGGACGGCGGCGAGACCGCGTAAATCGAAGCATCCCATCTCACTCTTTTCCCAATTTCGAAGAGAACGCGCACAGGGCGCGGAGAAAATCGCAAAGATCTTCCTGATAACATCCAAAAGTCAGAACGTTCAAACTGAGGCTTTTTTAGTCTTTTACCGCGGACCCTCATGTATTTTTGATGGAACCGGACACCGGACGGCGTGAGCCGTCCGGCCCCGAGGTTCCCAATCTGAAAAATTTTTGCTGTGTTGGCATGAGGGATATGAAAGAAAGGACCTGGAAACATGGAAGAAACCAAAACTTATTTTACCCCGAAACTATGGGTGGCACTTGCCTCTATGGCATTCCTGATCGCGGCCATGTGCTGCGCGATCTTCATCACCGGCCAGCAGCTCCACATTACGATGATGGTCTGCATGGGCTTTACGATCCTCTTACTCAAACTCACCGGCTGCCCCTACAAGTACATTGAAGAATCCATCCTGTACGGCGGCAAGCTGCTCATTCCCACGCTGGTTATCCTTTATTGCATTGGCGGACTGATGGGCTCCTGGATCGCCGGCGGCACCGTTCCTATGATCATTTACTGGGGCTTAAAGCTCATTAACCCCAGTTGGTTCCTGCTCACGGCTTTGATCGCCTGTGTCATCACGGCGATGGCTACGGGTTCGTCCTGGTCCACTGCGGGTACCGTCGGTGTTGCGCTGATGGGCGTCGGCCTGGGCCTTGGCGTCAACCCCGCGCTCACCGCGGGCGCGGTCGTCTCCGGTGCGGCGTTCGGCGACAAGATGTCCCCGCTGTCTGATACGACCAATGTCGCGCCCGCCGTTGCGGAAGCGGATCTGTTTGACCATATCAAAGCGATGTGCTATACCGGCGGGCCGGCCATTCTGCTTTCTGCTGTCGGCTTTGCTGTGCTCGGTCACACTTCGGCAAGCACCATCGACAGCGAGACGGTCGACCAGATCCTTGCGTCGCTGGACGAAATGTTCAACCTGAACATTATCACCCTGATCCCCATTGTTCTCGTCCTTGTGCTCGCATATCTCAAAATGCCCGCGTTCCCGACGCTGCTCATCTCCGGCCTGAGCGGTGCGGCCATTGCCATTCTCGTCCAGGGTGTTACCATTCCCGAGATCATGACCATCATGGAAAACGGTTTCGTCAGCGAGACTGGCATCTATGATATCGACAAGCTCCTCTCCCGCGGCGGTATGTTTTCGATGAACTACACCGCGAGCCTGAGCGTCATCGTCATGGTCTACGGCGGCATCCTTGAAAAGTGCGGCATCCTCGATGTCCTGCTCGACAAGATCAAGGGTCTGACCCGCACGGTCGGCACGCTCGTTCTTACCACCGTCGTGGTCGAGATCTGCCTCAACCTCGTCACCGCCAGCCAGTACATGACGCTGATCCTCGGCGGCAAGCTTCTGATGCCCGCCTACCGCGAGAAGGACATGCTGCCCCAGTGCCTGTCCCGCACGCTGGAAGACTCCGGTACCGTCACTTCGCCACTGATTCCGTGGAACCTCTGCGGCGCGTTCATTTCCGCGGCGCTCGGCGTGGGCTGCTTTGAGTATCTGCCCTACGCGCTGTTCTGCTGGATCTGCCCGCTGATCGCCGTTCTGTGGGGCTTCCTCGGCAAGTTCCAGTGGAAGACCGGCGAGATCCCCAGCAAGAAGACCTACCGCCCCGTCGACGCGACGATCGAGGCGGTCAAGAAGTAAGATCAGGACTCACTTTCAAACAGGTTTCAAAAAACCGCGAGAGAGCGGGTGCGGAGAAGCGATACTTCTCCGCACCCCAAACTCGTCTTTTGGCATAAACGCATGAAAGCGTTTTGCCGCCCGATTTTAGATCAGAAAGGACGAAGCAAGCTATGAAGATCGGCTTTATCGGCACGGGCAACATGGGCGGCGCGCTCGCCAGTGCTGCCGCAAAGAGCGGCGAAGTGGAAGTGCTGCTCGCCAACCGCACGAAGGCAAAGGCAGAGGCGCTCGCAGAGCACATCGGCGCCGTTGCGAGTGGCAACGAGATGATCGCGGAGGAAGCGGACCACATTTTCCTCGGCGTGAAGCCACAGATGATGGCGGGCATGCTCGAGGGCATCGCCCCCGCGCTCAAGGCGCGCAAGAGTGAACCGCTGCTCATCAGCATGGCCGCGGGACTGACGATCCGGCGCATCCGCGAGCTTGCGGGCGGGGACTATCCCGTCATCCGCATCATGCCGAATATGCCCGCTGCCGTGGGCGAGGGTGTCATCTTCTACGCGTGCAGCGAAAACTGCGAAAAAGAGCAGCTTGAGGCGTTCCTCCGCTATATGGCGCCCGCGGGCAAGCTCTTCCCGCTGGAAGAAAAATTGCAGGACGCGGGCTCCGCGGTCGCAGGCTGCGGCCCGGCCTTTGCCGCAATGTTTTTGGAGGCGATGGCCGATGGCGGCGTCGCGTGCGGTCTTCCGCGCGCGGCAGCGGTGCAGTACGCCGCGCAGATGATGCTCGGCACGGCCAAGATGGTGCTTGAGACGAACCAGCACCCCGGCGCGCTGAAGGACAGCGTCTGCTCGCCCGCCGGCTCGACGATCCAGGGCGTGCGCACGCTCGAAGAGCACGGCATGCGCGCGGCGGTGTTTGACGCCGTGATCGCCGCCTACGAGAAAAACTGCGACCTCAAAAAAGCAAGCGAATGAGAGGGCGGGCGACAGCCCCAAGCCCAGACACCTGAGAGGCCCGAACGGGCCGGAAAGGGAATGACCCGATGTTTAAGAAAACTGCCTATATCAACGCAAGCGTTTACACCATGGAAAAAGAGGGCGACAAGTGCTCGGCCTTTGTCGTGGAGGACGGCAAGTTCGTCTGCTGCGGCACGGATGAAGAGGCGCGCGCGCTGGCCGACGAGGTCGTCGACCTTGGCGGCAAGACCGTGCTCCCGGGCCTCATCGACACGCACGAGCACCTCTATTCCTCGGCGAGCAACCTCGTCAAGCTGACGCTCGACAAGGTCCGCTCGATGAAGGAGCTCAAAGAGGTCGTGCGCGAGTACGCCAAGACCGTCCCCGCGGGGGAGTGGATCTACGGCTTCGGCTTTGACAACGAATTTTTCACCGATACGAAGGAGATGCCGACGAAGTTCGACCTCGACGAGGCCTGCGCCGACCATCCGGTGCTGCTGTCGAGAAGCTGCATGCACTTCTTCTCCGCCAACTCTCTGGCGCTGAAGATGGCGGGCATCGACCGCAATTTCAAGCCCGAGGTCGAGGGCAACGTTGTCTTCGGCGCGGACGGCGAGCCCACGGGCGTCGTGTGCGACGCGGCGGGCGCGAAGATCGCCGGTCTCATCCCCGACAAGCTCGCAACGCTGGAGGCGAAAAAGGATGTGCTCGAGCAGGCCATCCGCGAGCTCAACACCCACGGCCTCACGGGCGTGCACCCGATCCAGGGCCGCCACGTCGAGCTTATGGAGTACATGGACGCCTATCAGGAGCTCAAGGACGAAGGCCGCCTGACCGCGCGCATCTACCTCGGCTATGACGAGCTGCCCAACTGCTGCATCCGCACGGGCCTCGGCGACGAGATGGTCAAGTACGGCTTCTATAAGCTGTTTGTCGACGGCAACCTCGGCGGCCGCACCGCGGCGCTGCTTGAGCCCTACAGCGACGATCCCAACGCGGTGGGCCTGTGCAACTACACGCAGGACGAGTTCACCGCGCTGGTGAGAGCGGCCTATCAGCGCAACATCCAGGTCGGCACCCACGTCATCGGCGACCGCGCGGCCGACATGCTGACGACCGCCATCGAAACGGTCTACAACGAAGACCCCAAGCCCGACCCGCGCTTCCGCATGATCCACATGACCGTGCTGAACGAGGATATTATCCAGCGCATCAGCAAGCTGCCCGTCATCATCGACACGCAGCCGCTGTTTATCCACACGGACATGCCGTGGATGTATGACCGCGTGGGCGAGCGCAGCAAGTACGTGAACCCGTGGGGCCGCCTCTTGAAAGAGGGCATGATCCTCACCGGCGGCTCCGACGCCCCGGGCACCGGCCACGACCCCTGGGAGGGCATCTACGCCATCGTGAACCGCAAGGATCTCGGCGGCACGCCGGACGGCGGCTGGTATCCGGAAAACTGCGTGAGCGTCTACGAGGCGCTGCGCATGTAC
Organism: Oscillibacter sp. ER4; assembly: GCA_963623615.1. Classification (GTDB taxonomy): domain Bacteria; phylum Bacillota; class Clostridia; order Oscillospirales; family Oscillospiraceae; genus Hominicoprocola. Next base: position 4,191 of record CAVFND010000062.1, read on the forward strand.
ACCGCGAACGCAGCCTATTCGTCCTTTGAAGAGGACATTAAGGGCACCATCAAGGAGGGCAAGCTCGCCGACTTCGTCGTGCTCGACGAGGACATCTTCAAGATGGACCCGATGAAGATCAAGGACATCAAGGTGCGCGCCACGTACCTCGGCGGCAAGGCCGTGTACGAGCGCGGCTAAAAACAAAATAACGAAAAGGAGGGAGCCCCCATGGCCCCGCTGATCGGTTTGACAAGCAACTATTTTGACGAGCGCTACCACGAAAAAGCGCCCGACCTCATGCCTCTGCGGGATCAGGGGGCTTACCTCATTCCGGAGGATTTTCCCCGCTGCATCGAGCGCGCGGGCGGCGTGCCCGTGATGATCCCCGTGACGGACGATCTGTCGCTCGTTGCACAGTACGCGAAAATCTGCGACGGATTTTTCCTCATCGGCGGCGCGTGCGACGTTGATCCCCGCCGCTACGGGCAGGAGAAAAGCGAATTCGTCACAAATCTCGTCGCAAGAAACGATGATTTCGAATTCGCGCTGGCAAAGTACGTTGTGGAACAGACGGACAAGCCGCTGCTCGGCGTGTGCCGCGGCTCGCAGGTCATCAACGCGGCGTTCGGCGGCACGCTCATCCAGCATCTGCCCGCGCGCGGCTACCGCGGCCACCGCTTCGCCGGCGGCGCAAAGGGCGCGCCGCAGCACAGCGTGACGATCGAAAAGAATTCGTTCCTCTACCGCGCGACCGGCGCGGCGGAGTTGCAGGTCAACTCCATGCACCATCAGGCAGTGGACACGCTCGCGCCGATGTTCCATGCGACGGCCTTCGCGCCCGACGGCGTGATCGAGGCCTATGAGGCGGACGGAGACCGCCTCATCGCGGGCATCCAGTGGCACCCCGAAATGATGGACGAGAGCGTGCAGCAGAGCATCTGCCGCGCATTCGTCGACCGCTGCAGGCGGGAGTGAACGGAAAATAAAAGAAAAATGCAAGAGAAGAAGAGAAAACTTGCGTTTTCTGTTTATCCTTCACATTGCAAAATGGAATGGACTCTTTTATAATTCAACATATATTGACCATGCACCACAGCAAAAAGCGAAAAATTCGAGACGGAGAAATTTACTTGTCTTTTTCGTACAAACGGTATATGGCAAAATCAGGGTATTTTGTGTATGATTCGACGCACATTGACAAGGTACCGTAGAGAAGTGAAATAGTGGAGAAGAGGAGGCGAGACCATAAGGCCTCGTGAAACAACGGAATTAGGCGCCTGCACTGTTCTTTGGTCCGGACAGGACGCTTGATTTGACCGCCGGAGGCTTGAAGGGAGCCGGAGGCGGTGAGCCAAATTTTAGGAGGAAAATATTATGGCAAAGAAAGACCAAACAAAGAAGCCGCGTGTCAAGCGTGAGGCGACCCTGGCAGAGTCGATCATCCTGATCCTGCTGCTGTTTGCAATCTTCGGTGCCGGTTCAGTCTTCGGACTGAACTACGTGCCCCTGATGGTGTTTGTCGGTGCGTTCGCCGCGGTTGTCGGCTGGCGCTGCGGCTACACCTGGAAAGAGATGGAAGAGGCTGTCGCCAAGCGCGTGGAGAACTCCTTTTCCGTCATCGTCATGCTGCTGGGCATTGGCTTCATGCTCGCAGGTCTGATGTTCTCCGGCGTTCTGCCGATGATCATCTATTACGGCCTTCAAATCGTGGAGCCCCGCTGGATCGCCCTGTGCGGCTTTGTGCTGTGCATGATCTTCTCCACGGCGACCGGTACGTCCAACGGTTCCGCTTCCACGGCCGGTATGGCCATCATGATCATGGCCATGGCCATGGACAATGTCAACATCGGCCTCGTTGCCGGCGCAGTGTACGCCGGATCCATGTTCGGTGACAAACTTTCCCCACTGTCCGATACCACGGTTCTGTCTTCCATGACAGCCAATGTCGATCTTTTTGACCATATTGCGACCCAGGCACGCGTTACTGTGCCCGCGGCCGTCGTTTCGATCATCATCTACGTGATCGTCGGCCTTACCAGTCACACCACAGGCTCCGCCGTCAGTGCGGAGAGCGCGGCGATGCTGACCGATATCGCGTCCCTCTTCAAGTTCAACGTTCTGCTGCTCATCCCCATCGTGTTCATTATCTGGGGTTCTCTCACCGGCAAGCCCGCAACGCTCGTCATGTTCGGCGCCGGCTTTATCGGCATCATCCTCGGCGTTGTGATCCAGGGCTTTTCCATCACCGACGGCATCAACGCCCTCTACGGCGGCTTCAAGGCCAGCTACTGCCTCGCCGTTCACCCCGACGTTGCGGCTGACAGCTTGAGCTCCGCCACGATGACGCTCTTAGAGCGCGGCGGTATTTCCGACATGAACAAGACGTTCGTCGCCACGATCTTCTGCTTCTACTTCGCCGGTATTGCCGAGCTTATCGGCGTGCTGCGCGCGCTGCTCAACACCGCCGGCGCGTTCATCAAGGGCACCGGCTCTCTGATCCTCACCACCGGCATCATGACCGTCATCCTCATCATGGTCGGCGGCAGCTCCACCGTGGCGCTGCTTCTCAGCGGCTCGATGTTCAAGGAGAAGTACGACGAGATGGGCGTCAACCGTGTGAACCTGTCCGCCACGCTCGAGCACTTCGGCACGGGCTGCTCCGGCTTCTTTCCGTGGACGTCTTCCGGTATGCTGTATCTGGCGGTTCTGTTCCAGGACAGCACGCTCACGTTCCTCAAATATTCCTACTTCAGCTGGATGGTCTGGATCTTCGCGCTGATCTGCGCGTTTACCGGCTTCAACTTCCAGAAGGGCCCGACCAAGCGTCAGCTCGCCGCGATGGAAGCCGAAAAGGCCGAGCAGGCCGAGGCCGCCGCTGCCAAGGCCAACTAAAAGGTCTTGCCAACGCCATGTCGATTGGTTAAAATGAAATAGGGGAGCCCGCGGCTCCCCTGTCTCTTCTCAGGCATCCTCATGCTCTTGACAAAAAATAAAACGGAAAGAGAGGATGGAATTCCCGAAAAGCAGGAATTCCGAACCACGCAATGAAGTATATGGTTATCGTCGGCGACGGTATGGCCGACGAGCGCATGCCACAGCTCGGCAACAAGTCCCCGCTGGAGGTCGTCAATATCCCCACCATCAACCGTCTGGCGCAGCACGGCATCGTCGGCCACGCGCAGAACTGCCCTCCGGGATTCTCCGTGGGCAGCGATATCGCGCACCTGTCGATCCTTGGCTGCGACCCGAACAAGTATTTCCACGGCCGCGGCCCCATGGAGGCTGCCGCCCTCGGCTTTGAGGTCGAGCCCACCGACGCGGTGTTCCGCTGCAACCTGCTGACGATGGAAGACGGCGACGGCATCGTCGACGAGAAGAGCTTTGTCTCCTTCAACGCCGGCCCCATCGAGGGCGAGGACGCGCTCGAGGTCGTGCACGCGCTCAAGGCCGATCCCGACTTCGCCGCCGCGCTCAAAAAGTACGACATGGAGATCCGCGAGACCCCGACGTTCCGCCAGATCCTCATCCATCACCACGGCGATTTCGAGGGCCTGTATTTCGAGCCCAACTGGGAAGGCACGCAGGGCCCCTGCAAGCAGGTCTTCCCGCGCGGCAACGATGTGAAAGCCGAGCCCTACATCACGCTCATCCGCCTTGCCAACAAGGCGCTCGAGCACGCGCCCGTCAACGAGCGCCGCAGAAAAGAAGGCAAGCTCCCCGCCAACGGCATCTGGCTGTGGGCCGAGGGCACGGCGGCGCAGCTGCCGAGCATCCAAGAGCGCTACGGCAAGACCGGCGCGGTCGTCGCGGCAGTGCCCGTCGTCAAGGGCCTTGGCGCGATGTGCGGCCTTGACATG
>CAVFND010000063.1:0-1839 GCA_963623615.1 Oscillibacter sp. ER4
GTTGATGCCCTTGACCTCGTTGACGATGCGGCCGCTGATCTTGTCGAGCAGCTCGTAGGGGATGCGGGCCCAGTCGGCGGTCATGAAGTCCTCGGTCGTCACGGCGCGCAGCGCGAGCACGCGGTCGTAGCTGCGGCCGTCGCCCATGACGCCGACGGTGCGCGTATTGGTCAGCACGGCGAAATACTGGTTCATCTTCTTGTTTTCGCCCGCCTTTTCAAGCTCCTCGCGGTAGATCGCGTCGGCAAGGCGCAGCGTGTCAGCCTTCTCCTTCGTGATCTCGCCCATGATGCGGATGGCAAGGCCAGGGCCGGGGAACGGCTGGCGGGAGACGAGGTATTCGGGCAGCCCGAGCTCGCGGCCGAGCTGACGCACCTCGTCCTTAAAGAGCAGGCGCAGCGGCTCGATGATCTCCTTGAAGTCGACATAGTCGGGCAGTCCCCCGACGTTGTGGTGGCTCTTGATGACCGCGGCGTTGCCGAGGCCGGACTCGATGACGTCGGGATAGATCGTGCCCTGGGCGAGGAAGTCGACCACGCCGATCTTCTTCGACTCCTCTTCAAACACGCGAATGAACTCCTCGCCGATGATCTTGCGCTTGCGCTCGGGATCGGAGATGCCCGCAAGCTTCGAGAGGAAGCGGCCCTCGGCGTTCACGCGGACGAAGTTGATGTCCCACTTCTTGAACGCCGCCTCGACCTCGTCGCCCTCGTTGAGGCGCATGAGGCCGTGGTCTACAAAAACGCACGTGAGCTGGGGACCAACGGCCTCGGCTAACAGCGCCGCCACGACGGACGAGTCCACGCCGCCGGAGAGCGCCAGCAGCACGCGGCCGGAGCCGACCTTTTCGCGCACGGCGGCGATGGCGGTATTTTTATAGTCGCCCATCGTCCAGTCGCCCTTTGCGCCGCAGACCTCGTAGAGGAAGTTGCGGATCATCGCGGTGCCGAACTCGGTGTGGTTGACCTCGGGATGGTACTGCACGCCGTAGAAGCCGCGCTTCTCGTCGCAGATGGCGACGTTCGGGCAGGCGTCGGAGTGCGCGACGAGGGAGAAGCCCGCAGGGACCTTTTCCATGTAGTCGCCGTGGCTCATCCACGTCACGCTCTTTTCGGGAAGGCCCTTGAAGAGCTTGCAGCTCGTGTCAAAAAATGTCTCGGTCTTGCCGTATTCACGCGCGGCCGCGTCGCTTGCGGCGACGACCTTACCGCCGAGGTGGTGCGCGATGAGCTGGCAGCCGTAGCAAATGCCGAGCACGGGCACGCCCGCGTCGAAGAGCGCGGGATCGACGTGCGGCGCATCTTCGAGATACACGCTGTTCGGACCGCCGGTGAAGATGAAGCCGATTGGCTTCATCGCAAGAAGGTCTGCGAGCGGGGTCGTGTAGGGCTTGACCTCGCAGTAAACGCCGCATTCGCGCACGCGGCGCGCGATGAGCTGGTTGTACTGGCCGCCAAAGTCCAGTACGATGATGGTCTGATGGTTCATGTTGAAATTCTCCTGCCGTATCCAATAATATGGTAAAAGCATCATATCATAGCTTTTTCCATTTTACCAGCGGTATTGTAAAATAAAAAAGGTCGCGCGGTCAATGGACCGCGCGATCGAGGGAGGCTGCGACAAAGCCGCGGAACAGGGGGTGCGGTTTATTGGGGCGGCTCTTGAATTCGGGATGGAACTGCGCGCCGACGAACCAGGGATGGCTCTTCGATTCGACGATCTCGACGAGCGTGCCGTCGGGGGAAAGACCGGCGAGGCGCATGCCGGCGTAGGTGAAGTCGTCGCGGAAGTCATTGTTGAACTCGTAGCGGTGGCGATGGCGCTCCGAGATCTCGGGCG
>CAVFND010000063.1:1906-7960 GCA_963623615.1 Oscillibacter sp. ER4
GCACACAGGGGTATTTGCCGAGGCGCATCGTGCCGCCCTTGACCGTCACGCCGACCTGCTCGGGCATGAGCGCGATGACGGGATGCGCCGTTGTGGAGGAGAATTCCGCGCTCGTCGCGTCGTCCCAACCGAGGACGTGGCGCGCAAATTCGATGACCGCGATCTGCATGCCGAGGCAGATGCCGAGGTACGGGATGCCGTGCTCGCGCGCGTACTGAGCGGCCAGGATCATGCCCTCGATGCCGCGGTCGCCGAAACCGCCGGGGACCAGGATGCCGCTGCACCCGCAGAGCTTCTGCGCGACGTTGTCGCTCGTCAATGTTTCCGAGTCGACCCACTGGATATCAACGCTCGCGTCGCAGGCCGTGCCCGCGTGGAAGAGCGATTCAACGACGCTGAGATAAGCGTCGTGCAGGCCGACGTACTTGCCGACAAGCGCGATGCGCACGTGGCGGTGGACGCCGTGAATTTTGCTCACCAGCGCGCGCCACTCGGTCATGTCGGGTTCGCCGCAGTCGAGGCGCAGCTTGCGGCACACCACGTGGCAGAGGCCCTCGTGCTCGAGCAGCAGCGGCACTTCGTAGAGCGTGGACGCCGTCGCGTTCTGGATGACGCAGTCGGGCTCCACGTTGCAGAAGAGCGCGATCTTGCGGCGGATGTCGTCGGTGATGGGCTCGTCCGTGCGCACGACGAGGACGTCGGGCTGGATGCCCTCGCTCAAAAGCTCTTTGACCGAGTGCTGCGTGGGCTTGCTCTTGAGCTCACCGCTGCCGGGGATCGTCACGATGAGCGGCACGTGGATGAAGAGCACATTTTCACGCCCGCGCTCAGCCGCGACCTGACGGATGGCCTCTAAAAACGGCTGGCTCTCGATGTCGCCGACCGTGCCGCCGATCTCGGAGATGGCAACGTCGGTCTCGCCGTCATCCATGTCGTAGATGCGGCGCTTGATCTCATCGGTCACATGCGGGATGATCTGCACCGTGCCGCCAAGGTAGCCGCCCTGACGCTCGCGATTCAGCACGCTCCAGAAAATTTTACCCGAGGACACCGAGGACTTCTCATCCAGCGCCTCGTCGACAAAGCGCTCGTAGTGGCCGAGATCCAGGTCGGTCTCCGCGCCGTCGTCCGTGACGAAGACTTCGCCATGCTGGTATGGACTCATCGTGCCGGGGTCGACGTTGAGATACGGGTCGAACTTCTGGTTTTTGACCTTCAGCCCGCATTGCTTGAGTAAACGCCCGAGCGACGCTGCGCAGATGCCCTTGCCCAGCCCCGACACCACGCCGCCGGTGACAAAAATGTACTTCATAAATTTTCTTCCTCCCCTGTCAAAGAAAAATGAAACAGATCCCACAACCATGATCGCCGCCCTACAGGCGGCAATCCAAAAAGCATCCACCGCCTGTTTGCGCCGAAACGGCGCAAACAGGCTTAGGAGCAGAGTCTGCCGCTCACCCTAGCCGCATTTGCCGCCAACAAGACGGCAAACAGGCTTTAGCGTCGCAGACTTTCGCGTCCGCAGACGCGAAATAAATTTTAATCATAAATCGCCGCGTCACCGTCGCGGCATTTACGATTTTCACGCCAAACAGGCGTGAAAATCGTGCCGCTTCCTCGAAACTGGCTCGCTTCATCCGCCGCTGGCGGCGCTTCGCCGATTTCCATGTGCGTCAGAAAAAACACTTCTCGCTCCGAAAACGTGCGTGCGTACGGCGCGTGCGCTGAGCGCAGCGCAATCCCCACTCAAAAAGGACGCTCGGAAGAGCGTCCTTTTTGACTTACACGGAGAAGAGCAGCTCGCAGAACGTCGGATACGGCCAATACTTGGACGCCGTCAGCACTTCCAGCTTGTCGATGATCTTGCGTACGCTGTTCGTGCGGGCTTCGACCTCGTCGTGGTAGTAGCGCAGGAGCTTTTCGGGCTCGGCGTCATCGGAAACGGTCTCGAGCGCCGTCTTGAGGCCGATGGTCTCTTCGAGCAGCTGCTCGTTGAGCGAGCCGATGGCGTTGGCGAGCGAGGATTCGACGTGGCAGGTCAGCTCCGGCGCGGCGGCATGCTTGGCGGCGATGGTGCCGCACAGCGCGGCTTCGTACTCGGAAGCGGCGTTGAGGATGCCGTGCTGGACCATGTCGACGAGCGTCGCGGCCTCAATGCGGATGACCTTGCAGTACTTTTCGATATGAACTTCGTGGCGGGAGTAGATCTCTTCCTTGGTGTAAACGCCCTGGCGCGTCAGCAGCTCAATGTTCTTGGGCATGATGTAGGTCGGCAGCGCCTCGGCGGTGTTGTGCAGGTTGGCAAGGCCGCGCTTTTCGGCTTCCTTGATCCAGGCCTCTTCATAGCCGTTGCCGTTGAAGATGATGCGGCGGTGGGCGGAGAATGTGTCGCGGATCAGCTTATGGAGCGCGGCGGTGAAGTCCGGCGCATCCTTGAGCTGCGCGTAAAACTCGTCGAGCTCGTCGGCCATGATGGTGTTGAGGATCGTGGTCGGGCCCGCGATGGACTGCGAGGAACCGGGCATGCGGAACTCGAACTTGTTGCCCGTGAAGGCGAGCGGCGAGGTGCGGTTGCGGTCGGTCGTATCCTGCGGGATGGAGGGCAGCACGTCCACGCCGATGCGCAGCGACTTGTGTTCGGGCGCGGTGTAGTCATTTTCGTCGACGATGGCGTCGATGATGCCCTCAAGCTCGGTGCCGAGGAAGACGGAGATGATGGCCGGAGGCGCTTCCTGCGCGCCGAGGCGGTGGTCGTTGCCCGCAAAGGCGACAGAGCAGCGCAGCAGCTCCTGATACTCATCCACACCCTTGATGAACGCGGCGAGCAGCAGCAGGAACACGGCGTTCTGGCTGGGCGTCTTGCCGGGGGAGAAGAGGTTCTTGCCTGTATCGGTGGCAAGGGACCAGTTGATGTGCTTGCCCGAGCCGTTCACGCCCGCAAAGGGCTTTTCGTGCAGCAGGCACACAAGACCGTGGCGCTCGGCGACCTTTTTCATCGTCTCCATGACGAGCTGGTTCTGATCGCTCGCGGTGTTGGCGTCGGTGTAGATGGGGGCCATCTCGTGCTGGCCAGGCGCGACTTCGTTGTGCTTGGTCTTGGAGAGCACGCCGAGCTTCCACAGCTCTTCATCGAGCTCCTGCATGAACGCGCCGACGCGGGGACGGAACGCGCCGAAATAGTGGTCGTCCAGCTCCTGACCCTTCGGGGGCTTGGCACCGAACAGCGTGCGGCCGCACAGGCGCAGGTCCATGCGCTTTAAGTACAGCTCACGGTCGATGAGAAAATACTCCTGCTCCGCGCCGATCTGCGGCGAGACCTTTTCCGCGTCGTCACCAAAGAGCTTGAGCACGCGCACGGCCGCGCGGTCGACTGCGGCGATGGAGCGCAGCAGCGGGGTCTTCTTGTCGAGCGCCTGACCGCTGTAGGAGCAGAACACCGTCGGGATGCAGAGGCTGCCGTCCTTGATGAAAGCAAACGCCGTGGGATCCCAGGCGCTGTAGCCGCGGGCTTCAAACGTGGCGCGCAGGCCGCCGTTGGGGAAGGAGGACGCGTCGGGCTCGCCGCGCACCAGCTCCTTGCCGGAAAAGTCCATCATCACGCGGCCGCCGCCGGCGTTGTTGATAAAGCTGTCGTGCTTTTCCGCCGTCACGCCGCTCAGGGGCTGGAACCAGTGGGTGAAATGCGTTGCGCCATGCTCCAGCGCCCAGGTCTTCATCGCGTCGGCGATCTCATTAGCTGCGGAAAGGGGAAGAGGCTGCCCGCTCTTTAAGCAGCCGCGCCAAACGTCCATGGCGTTTTGCGGGACATACTGCTCCATTGTGCGTTCATTGAACACCAGAGAGCCAAAAAGCTCGGGAATGCGAGTCGCTTCACTCATGATCCAGACCTCCTGTTTCAAAATAAAAAATTTGATAAGTAATGATACTTCATCGGGGCAAGCAGCGTCAATACTTTGTTTTTCCAACTTTGCCCCCGCTTTAGCGAGGTGGGATGTGCGGTGTGAACGAAATTATGAAAGTGAGGAAACTTTTTCTTGCATGAGAAAAGCGGCTGTGCTATATTTAGCCTGAACCAGCCCTTGCCGGAAACGGCAGGGGCGGGCATTTTGCTTTTCTGATCTGTTGTGAAAAAAATTCTGCGGGCAGAAAAGAAAACGGGACGTGAACGCCGGTCACGGCGCTTACGTCCCGTTTTGCATCACTTGATCGTGGCGCTGTCGTTCAGCACGCTCGTGCTGTAAAGAAACAGCACGTCCTGCACGGTAAAATCGATGAACTTTCCGAGCATTGCGGGGGAGAGGTAGCGGATATCGACAAGCGTGATCTCGCTGTATCCTTCCGCGAGCAGCGGAAGTAAACTCGCGGCGAACGAATCACGGAAGACAAGGAGCTTGCGCTCTGTCTGCACGTTTGGATTCTCGATGCGCAGCAGCGACTTCGGACCCGAGAGGAAGATATCATACGGGTCGCTGCCGTCCGCCTTTTCGAGCGCGTAGACGGGGAGATACTCGCTGTTTTCGTAGTCGTACACGCGGCAGACTTCAATGACGCTGTTTGTAAGGTAGGCGAGCTTATCAGGGCTCATCGGCAGCGCCGACTGTCCGCGGTACACGCCGTAAAACGGCGTGTCGAGCATGACCTCGGTAAAGTCCTCAGCGAGTGAGACGCCCATCGCATCCGCCAGCGCCTTGGCCGTGGGGGCAAGCATCTCCTGCCGCCAGTGGAGGTCGGTGCGGTAATAGGACGAGAGCGACAGCGTGCCCGTCAGGTCGATATACTCCGCAAAATCGACCTTTTCGCGCATGAGCGAGAAGAACTTCTCATAGTCCACCGTAGGATAGCCGTTTTCGGCGGCTAAAAAGTAATTCTTGTCGGGGATGACGGAGAGGTAGACGTTCGCGCCCGTGTCCCTGAGGTAGGTCTCGTACACATAGCGGAAGCGGTCGGCCGCGTGGTCAAGCGAATCCTCGCGGATCGTGTCGTCGAGCTTTGCGGCGTAGCCGTCCGCGACGTAGATGCCGTTGTTGTCCTTTTCGCCAAATAAATCGCGGACGGACAGGGCCTTGAGCGTGCGGAACTCGTCGCGCAGCGGGAACTGATCGAGCGTGTAGCTCTCAAAATTCGACTGGAAGCGTCCGGAGAGCACTTCTTCTACGCTGAGCGTCGGGAACTGCTTGAGCGGGCGGCGCTCGCTTTCCGATACGGCGTCGTCGCTCTTGCAAATGCTCCACAGCGCGAATATGAGCACAAATGCTGCCGCGATGCCAAGGGTGAGGGCGTCTTTTACTTTTCGATTCATGCGGTGCCCTCCTTAAAAGCGGAAATAGAGGAACGGGTTGAACGACCCATCCACTAAGAATGCCGTGCCGAGCAGCAGGGGGATCAGCACAAACAGCGGCTCGAGCACATCGAGCACCGTCGCCGCGCCATTTACTTCGCGCAGCTTTGCCACGATATTTTTTGGCAGCGGCGTTGCGCAGAGGATGCCGAGCATGAGCAGCGGGCCGTAGCTTTTGAGGTAGTAGACTGCCTGCGCGCTTGATAGCGGCAGTCCGCCCGCGCCGAGCATCGCGCCGATGCGCGAGACCGCCTGCGCGGCGCTGTCCGCGTCGAAGAGCACGAAGCCGAGCGTGACGAAAAAGAGCGTGTACACATGGCCGAGCACGCGGTGCTTTTCGAGCACCGGCAGCAGCGCCAGCTTTTCAAGGAGCAGCAAAATTGCGAACCACAGTCCCCACAGCACGAAGGTCCACGCCGCGCCGTGCCACAGGCCGGTCGCGAGCCAGACGATCAGAATGTTCAGCAGTTGGCGCGCCTTGCCCTTGCGGCTGCCGCCGAGGGGGATGTAGAGGTAGTCGCGGAACCACAAGCCAAGCGACATGTGCCATCTGCGCCAGAACTCGGTGATGCTCGCCGAAATATAGGGATAGTTGAAGTTTTCAGGGAAGTGGAAGCCCAAAATGCGCCCGAGGCCGATGGCCATGTCGCTGTAACCCGAAAAGTCGAAGTACACCTGCAGCAAAAACGCGAGCGCGTAGAGCCAGACGAAGAGGA
>CAVFND010000064.1:0-7887 GCA_963623615.1 Oscillibacter sp. ER4
CTCTTTTGCGAAAGAGAATGGCCCCTTTGCCTCGTGCAGCGCCATCGGCGCTGCTATCCCCCGCGGCGCAGCGCGCCGCTCAAAGCTCTGGCAACAGATCTGATATTTCCGGAAACATGAGAAACGCCGTCTGAATACCAAGGCCTTGCGCAAGGCGCACTTTTTGCCGCAAGGTCTCCGCATCATCGAACAGCACGAAGTGCGTGCCGTTTCCCGCAGAGTAGGTGAAATACTTCGCCATCAGTTCGCGGGAGAAGTAGACGGACGAGGGATGGCTTTCCCGCAGGGTGACAAGCTCTTCACGCGTCAGCGGTGTGCCGCAGCCGGAGGGGCAGGGGAGGGGAAAGTCCATCATCACGCGCTCCAAGTCGAGCGACAGACGCTCTTTGCCATAGCGGCAGGCGGTTTCCTCCAGCAGCGCGCGCAGTGACCCGCCGGAAAGCCCTGTTCCGACGAGGAGCGTCGTACCCTCGGCCGGGAGGGAGAGGGGGCAGTAGAGTGTCATCCTCCGCGCGCTCAGGCGGGCGGAGAGGCGAGAGAGGAACGAAAGCCTGTCAGGATACGGATTGGTCTCAAAGTCTGCCAGCACACCCTGAAAGCCGCGCTTGACGCATTCCGCGACGATGGTGCGGCAGAGCGCGTCGATGCGCGGGATCGGTCCGGTGCAGCGGTCGGAAAGCCCCATGAGCCCGCCGCGCGGGAAGGCCGTCGTATCGCAGCGCGTCAGGTACCCGCCCTGACCGACGGCGTAGGCCACGTGGACGAGCGGCAGCGTGGGCTTTGAGCCGCACTCAGCGAGCGCCTTTGGCGTGATGGCGAGGTAGGTGAGCAGAAAAATCCCCCCTTGTGAAAAGCGCGTTCGGCGCGTATAATAACCGTACTACTTTTATGCGCGATGGGAGACCGATATGCTCAGCTTGCTTTGCCCGCAATGGGTGTTTGACGATTACGAGGCCGTGACACCGAAATTTTTGAAGGAGCACGGCGTGAAGCTGCTGCTCTCCGATCTCGACTTCACGCTCGCGCCCAAGAGCCAGAGCGAGCCGGATGAGTCGCTCGCGCGCTGGATCGGCGCGCTGACGGAAGCGGGCGTCGAGTTTGCGATTTTGTCGAACAATAGAAGCCCCGTGCGCGTGGAAAAGTTCTGCAAGCCGCTTAAAGTCGGCTACGTCGGCCACGCGGGCAAGCCAGGCACGCGTGGCTTTCAAGAGGCGATGGCACGCTACGGCGTGAACACGGGGGAGACAGCGATGCTTGGCGACAAGCTGCTCACCGACACGCTCGGTGCGCGGCGCAGCGGCGTTCTGATGCTGATGGTCGAGCCGCGCGGCGGCGCGGTGGGCGCGTGGAACCACGTGCTGCACGCCCTGCAGCAGCCGTTTAAGGCCGCAAGCGCGCACGACGAGCGGAAAAAACACTGAAATTTGCAAATTTCACCCCCAACATCAGGAAAAACACTTGCATTGCCGCACTATATGCGGTAAAATACCATAGGTTTAAAACCGATACTTTGTGAATTTGAGGATAGCGATGATATCCTCGGGAATACAGGAGGAAATAGTTATGGCAACGATTACCGCTGGTGAGTTCAGAAACGGTAAAGTATTTGAGATGGACGGCAAGTATTATCAGGTCGTCGAATTCCAGCATGTCAAGCCCGGTAAGGGCGCGGCTTTCGTGCGCACCAAGATGAAGAACGTCGTCACCGGCGGCGTGACCGAGACCTCTTTCAACCCCACGGCCAAGTTCGAGGAAGTCGCTATCGAGCGCAAGAACATGGAGTACAGCTACAACGACGGTGACCTGTACTACTTCATGGATCAGGAGACCTACGACATGGTTCCCCTGAACCGCGACATGCTAGGCGATGCGTTCCGCTTCGTCAAGGAGAACACGATGTGCATGATCCTGTCCATCAAGGGCAATGTCTTCGGCGTTGAGCCCCCCAACTTCGTCGACCTCGAGGTCACTGAGACCGAGCCGGGCCTGGCCGGTAACACCGCGACCAATACCCTCAAGCCCGCAACGCTCGAGACCGGCGCGGAGATCAAGGTGCCCCTGTTCATCAACATCGGCGACAAGATCCAGATCGACACCCGCACGGGCGAGTATATCGGCCGTGCCAAGTAATAAACATTAAGTAAGCAGCAACCGAAAAATCGTAGTTCCGGTAACAGAAAGGAGTTTTACGATGGGTATTTCTGAAAAAGTCGCGTATCTCAAGGGCCTGATGGAAGGCATGAACCTGAACGCGGATTCCAACGAGGGCAAGCTGTTCCTCGCGATCGCCGACGTTCTCGACGAGATCGCTCTCGAAGTCGAAGACTTGACCGACGAGGTCATGGAGCTCGGCGACGGCCTGGACGTCATCAGCGACGACCTCGGCGACGTGGAAGACATCGTCTATGATGAGGACGAGGATGACTACGAGGATGAGGAAGACGACGAGGACGACGAGGAGGAGTGCTACGCCACGACCTGCCCCGAGTGCGAAGAGGAGATCTTCTTCGACGATTCCGTTCTCGAAGACGGTAAGGTCGAGTGCCCCAACTGCGGCGCGACCCTCGAATTCGACCCCGCCGACCTTGTGGAAGACGAGGAAGAGAAGGGCGACTAAGCGTCTGAAAACCGCATAAAAAGACCGCCACAGCAGAACAAACTGCTGTGGCGGTTTTTTGCTGTTTTCAGGTTATGAAGCGGTGTACTCCGTCTCCACTGTGCCCTTGTCAATGATCAGAATAACAAGGGAGATGAGGAACATGAGCGCCAGTACAATTGCAAGCGCAGAATTCATGCCTGCGAGCAAGGCGGAGTCATTCCACTCGATGTAGGACGTCATATTTGCGGGGATATCATAAATGAAGTGCAGCAGCATGGGAACGACGATATTGCCCGACTTGAGGTAGATGACCGCGAAGGCAAATCCGATGGTGCCTGAGAGCAGGAATGCGGATGTGCTCCAACCGGTCGTCACATGAGCCAAACCAAAGACGAGAAAGCTGATAAAGGCATAGAGCAGGCGGCTCCAAACGCTTTTGCTCCCGTGAAAATATCCCTCTAAAATGAGAAAGCGGTAATTTAACTCTTCATAAAAGGCAGTCGTGAGCTGCTGTAATAGGATTCTTGCGAAAAACAGCCCCGCGGTGAGGCCGGAAACTTCCCTGCATCCAACGCAGACGGTGACGGTGAAGCACAACAAAAATACAAGAAAACCGAGTCCCGATACAACGGCAATTCTGCTGTTATGAAGGCTCAGAATTTCCTTGGCTGTTTTTCCGTATAACCGCTTTCCAAGCATCAGAATGATGATTCCGAAAGCGGCGCGCAGCACATTGCTGAGCAGATACCACGGAACACCGTGTGCAAAATTCCCGATGAACCGTGATAATATGAGGAATGCCGCGCCCAGCACGACGGCCCAGAGGATCCCGCCAAAACGTTTGTCCAGCAATAATTTCTTCATGTTACCGCCTACCGTGCTTCTTCTCATAAATGGCGGCGGCGATGCACCAGATTACGATCGAGCTGTTCGTGCTGCTCTGGCTCATCACGGACATCCATGTGGCGACGGGTACCTGCATGGCCTGTGCGATGTCCGGAATGACGACAAGCAGAACGTTCCATGCGACCGGATGAAAAGCGAGCATCCACTTGGGATAGCGGGTCTTTCCCGTAAGCAGCATCGCGAAATGGAGCCCGATCATCAGCACCATCGGAAGGTACATTGGGAGAACGGCGATGAGCATATCGTCCTGATAGGCTGTGACCGCTGTGAGCGCGGCCTCGGCTCCGATGCGCGGGCCTAAATAGGTGGCGAACCACGTCAGAGTGGCCGACCAGAGGTGGATCGCCAGAGCGACCGCAACGGTGAAGATGCCGCACAGGTATTGAACCGATTTTGTTTTCTGGTATGTTTCGTTGATATCCGAGTTCAGCGCTTTGACTACAAAGTAATAGAGAAAACACCCAATCGCGCCCAGCCCGACGATCAGCGCGGGCCGCCAGAGTCCGTAGGAACCGGACAAATAGTAGGCTCGGTTGAACATTCCCGTGTCCGTCGCCGCAAGCGGAATGCACCCGAGCAGCCAGTCGCCGGCGGCCATCAGGTCCCCGCCGACCGCGCCAAGAATGCACCATCGGATGAAATTTTCGTTTTCCTTTTGCATGAAGGAAACCTCCTTTTGATTGGGCGGCGATAGGGTCTCTGCGATGCAAAGATCATAGCATGGAGATAGCGGAATGGCAAGATAAAGCGGATTTGACCAAGGTTTATTTACAAATTTCCGGTTGTACGGCGCGCGAAAGCGTGGTAAACTACCTCATAGCATCGAGCGGCGGCGCTGCCGCCGAAGCAATAGACCGGAAAGGAAGAACATACTATGAAAATTGCAATTCCCTGCGAGAATGGCGAAGTGATGCAGCATTTCGGCCATGCCACGGAGTTTACCGTTTACACCATCGAGGATATCAAGCCCATCAAAAAGGAGACCGTGACGTTTGACGATACCGACCACGAAAAGGTCGCAAACGGTCTCAAGTCCCGCGGCGTCGATCTCGTCATCTGCGGCGGCATCGGCGAGGGCGCGCACGCCGCCATCGACAATGCGCATATGCTGCTCATCTCCGGCGTGACCGGAAATGCCGACGAGGCGGTCGACAGCTTCCTCCAGGGCAATTTGGAGCTGATGACCGGCGGCAGCAGCGCGAGCGCCGGTGGCTGCGGTGCGGGCTGTGGGGCCGGATGCAGCGCCTGCGGTGGTGGCTGCGGCGGCTGTGGCGGCGGCTTCCGTGAAGCGTATGTCGAGACGCGCACGTTCACTGACATCGTCACGCTGACGGAAGACAACTTCCAGAGCGAGGTGCTCGACGATCCGGGCCTCATCATCATCGACTTCTGGGCCGAGTGGTGCCAGCCGTGCAAGATGATGGCGCCGGTGTTTGCCGAGCTCAACGGGGAAGAGGACAAGGTCAAGTTCTGCAAGGTCAACGTCGACGAGCAGCCGAACCTCGCCTCGATGTTCGGCATCGACTCCATCCCGACGCTCGCCGTCGTGCAGGACCGCCACACGCTGACCGGCATGGTCGGCGTGCACGACAAGGCCGACATCAAGGTGATGCTGGAGAAGTGCAAGGCATGAAGATTCGATACAACGAAGACGCGGAGGTCGTCGCGCGCCTGCGCGCCGCGCTCTTGAAGCGCGATTTACAGTGCCCCTGCCGCTTGCAGAAGATCGAGGACAACGTCTGTATGTGCAAGGAGTTCCGCGACCAGATCGCCGACCCCGAGTTCGAGGGCTACTGCCACTGCCGCTTGTACTACAAGGAAAAGTAAAAGGAAAAGAAAAAGCACCGCCGAAGGCGGTGCTTTTTCATTCCATTAAGCGCTGCATGTCCTGCGGTATAGGCGCTGTAAAGTGCAATTCCTGTCCGGCAATCGGTTGGGTGAACCACAGCTCATACGAGTGCAGCGCGGGGCGGGTGATGAGGGTTTTGTCCTCCGCGCCGTAGAGCCAGTCGCCTGCGAGGGGATAGCCGAGGTGCGCCATGTGGACGCGCAGCTGATGCGTGCGCCCCGTCTGCGGGCGTAGGCGCAGGAGCGTGAAGCGGTCGCTTACTTGCAGGGTCTCGTACTCGGTGAGGCTCGGAAGTCCGTCTGCGCACACGCAGCGGCGGATGATGGAGCCCTCCGCGCGGCCAATGGGCGCATCGATGACGCCGCACGGCGGCTCGACTTTGCCGACGGCGACGGCACGGTACTCGCGCCGCAGATCGCTTGAATGCAGCGTGCGGCGCAGGCGGTCGTGTACGTAGCCGCTCTTGGCGGCGATGAGAAGGCCGGACGTTCCTCTGTCGAGACGGCTCACAAAATGCGGCACACTGCCTTCGCCGAGGTAATTCGTCAGCATTGCGGCAAGGCTCGGCGCGGAGGCGTCGTCCGACTTTGGATGCATGGCGACGCCCGCGGGCTTGTTGAGCACGAGCAGGTCATCGTCCTCGTAGACGATGTCAGGTTTTTCCGCGTCTGCGCAGTACAGGTCCTCGCGCGGCGCGCGCTCGGAAAGCGCGACGCTGACGGTGTCACCCGCGTGGACGATGGCATTGACGTGAACGCTCTGTCCATTTAAGAGGATGGCGTTTTCACGCCATTTGAGACTCTTGAGCAGCGTGTAGGAGAGCTGCAAGTCGCCGCGCAGGATGCCCTTGACCATGCGGCCATCTTCCTCGGTCGGCACGGTGTAGGTGAGAATGCGCATAGAAGCCCTCCTTTCTAAGTAAACGGCGCGTAAAATTCACACATAGTATACCATCTTCGCGCAAAAAATGATATACTGAAATCCACTTCGGCGCTGCCGAAAAACAAGCAACAGGAGGGCAATGGCATGGACAAGAGAACCATCTGCCTTTTGAACGATTCCTTTCCGCCCGAGATCGACGGCGTGGCGAACGCCGTCGTGAACTACGCGAAAAACATCACGAACAGCGGCGAAAACGCCATCGTCGTGACGCCGGCGATGCCCGGCGCGGACGACGGCGCGTTCCCGTTCCCCGTGCTGCGCTACCCGAGCATCGACACGCGCAAAAAGCTCGGTTACGTGGCGGGCTACCCGTTTTCGCCCGAGGTCGCGCGCGTGCTGACGGAGAAAAAAGTCGATTTGATGCACACGCATTGTCCGATCACGTCGTGTCTTCTGGCGCGCTCGCTGCGCGCCGTGGCCGACGCGCCGCTCGTGCTGACCTATCATACAAAATACGACGTCGATATCGCCAAGGCCGTGCGCGGCAAGCTCCTGCAGGAGAGCGCCATCCACGCGCTGGTGCAGAACATTGTGAGCTGCGACGAGGTCTGGGTTGTGAGCCGCGGGGCGGGGGAGAACCTGCGCTCACTCGGCTACGAGGGCGACTACATCGTGATGGAAAACGGCGTGGACGTGCCGCGCGGGCGGGTGTCCGACGAGGCCATCGCCGCCGCGACGGGCGGGTACGACCTGCCGCAGGGCGTGCCGGTGTTCCTCTTCGTCGGGCGGCTGATGTGGTACAAGGGCGCGGGGATCATTCTCGACGCGCTGAAAACGCTGCGTGAGCACGGACTCGACTTCCGCATGGTCTTTGTCGGCGACGGCGCGGACGGCGCGGAGATGCGCGAGCGCGCGGCGGAGCTGGGGCTCTCCGACCGCTGCTTTTTCACCGGCGCGATCTCCGACCGCGAGGTCATCCGCGCGTGGTACGGCAGGGCCGACCTGTTTCTCTTCCCGTCAACGTTTGACACGAATGGTCTTGTCGTGCGCGAGGCTGCGGCCAGCAGCACGGCGACCGTGATGATCTGCAATTCCTGCGCATCCGAGGGCGTGAGCGACGGGCGAAACGGTTTTTGCATTGAGGAAAACGCCGCGGCGATGGCGGCAAAGCTTGAAGAGCTCTGCCGTGTTCCTGAGACGATGCGTACTGTCGGTGAAAACGCCAAGTGCGAGCTGTACGTCTCGTGGGAGACGGCGGTGCAGCGCGCCATGGCGCGCTATGAGGTCGTCATCGACAACTACCGCAGCGGGAGATATCCCCCACATGACCGCTTCGGCGACGAATTTTTCAAATCGCAGGGCGGGCTGATGGAGGCCTTCGCCAGCGTGGGCGAGCTGAGCGAGGAGATTGCCGAGGGATTGCGCACCGAGCGCGACGAGGCGTCGCAGGCCATTACCCGTTCGCGGCAAGAGCTGCGCGAGCGCTTTGGTGAGACGAGGCAGGAGCTTGCCGCGCGCTACGAGACGATCCTGCAAAAAATGGACCGCTATTTATAAGAAAAAGGCGAGCGATTGGCAGGCTCCGCATCAGAAAACATGCGGTTTTGCCTGCGCCTTTTTGGCTGAAATACGACCGAAAAAATCTCCCCAT
>CAVFND010000065.1:0-1787 GCA_963623615.1 Oscillibacter sp. ER4
GCTCTCCAAAGGGGATCGTATGTATTGCGGCTTAGTACGCAGCGTTCAGCCAGTCGATGCCATCGATCTGAATGGTGAAGTACGGAGCGGACTGGAAGTAGGACTCGTGGAACGCGCCGTCGAACACGGCCTCCTCGGAGTCGGGAGTGAAGTCGCCGTCGGTGTCGAGCGCGAAAGCGGAGGTCAGGGGCTCGCCGTTAACGGTGAAGGTGGAGGTGTCGAACACCTGAATGGAGCCGTCAGCAAGACCGGCCTCGACCTCGGCGAGCTTTTCAGCAGTGCCGGGGGCGGCGATCTCTTCGTTCAGCGCCGTCAGCACGACGCTGCCGTCAGCATAGCTGCCGCAGTAGTCCTGAGAGAACTCCTCGCCGTTGGCAACAGCCTCGATGGCATAGACGAAGTACGGGGTCCAGTCGATGCGGCAGCCGATGATGGAGGCCTCGGGAGCGACGCCGGTCATGTCGTTGTTATAGCCGGTGTGGAACGCGCCCTTGGACTGCGCCATGGTGGCGGGGGTGGTGTTATCGGAGTGCTGGGAGATGATCTTGCAGCCGAGGTCGCACAGGGCGGACGCGGCGTTGGATTCCTCAGTGGCGTCAGACCAGGAGCCGACGAACTGGACCTTCATGGTCGCGGTCGGGCAGACGGAGCGGGCACCCAGGAAGTAAGAGGTCATACCGGAGATGACTTCGGCAAAGGAGTAAGCGCCGACATAGCCGATGACGGCCTCTTCGGGCTGGATGGTGCCGTCGTCGATGAGCTGCTGGAGCTTCATACCGGCGGCAACACCGGCGAGGTAACGGCCTTCATAGATGTTGGCGAAGGCGTTGTGGGTGTTGTCAAGACCGTCGTTCCAGGAGCCCTGGTTGGTGCAGCCGACGAACTGGATGTCAGGATAGTCGGGAGCGACCTTGAGCATGAAGGGCTCGAAGCCGTAAGAGTTGTTAAAGATGATCTCGCAGCCTTCTTCGGCCAGCTCGATGTTGGCATCTTCGCAGGTGGAATCTTCGCCGATGTTGTACTTGACGACCCATTCGACGTTGATGCCCTTGGCGGCAAGCGCCTCGGTGGCGGCTTCCTTGCCGCGGATGAAGTTGTAGGTGTAGCCCTGGTCATTCTCGTCGCCGATGCAGATCAGGCCGACCTTGACAGTCTTGGTGTCGGTGCTCTGATCGCCGTCGTTGCTGGAGTCGTCCGCCTTATCGCCGCAGGCGACGAGGGCGAGGACCATCACGAGACTCAGGAGCAGTGCAAGGAACTTCTTCATTTCAATAATCCTCCTTAAATTTTACGATAATCAAAGAATTTGAATATCGTTATCAACATCATACATAAAATGGAAACATTTCGCAACAGGAAAAAAGAAAAATGAGGCTTAAACTTGACCAAAAAAGCACTGCGGATTTTTGTCCATTGCGGAGAAAGAATAAAAGAAAAGAGCCCGTTTTTCAAAACGAGCCCTTTTGCGGGTGAAAAGAAAGAAATTACATCTGCACGCGGGTGCCGGTCTTGCCCTTGATGCCCTCGGCTGCCTTTTCAAGCAGCGTGATGAGCGCGACGCGGCCGGGCTTGGATTCGGCGAACGACATGGAGGCCTGGACCTTCGGCAGCATGGAGCCGGGGGCAAACTGCTTTTCGTCGATATACTTGCGCGCCTCGTCCGGCGTCAGGATGTCGAGACCCTTCTGGTCGGGCTTGCCGAAGTTGATGGCGACCTTCTCGACCGCCGTCAGGATAACGAGCATGTCCGCGTCGAGGAGCTCCGCGAGCTTGGCAGAGGCAAAGTC
>CAVFND010000065.1:1833-7799 GCA_963623615.1 Oscillibacter sp. ER4
TAGCCGCGGCCGGCGTCCTCGACCATGGTATAGCCCTTTTCCGCCGCGATGCGGTCGGCGGTCTCCTTGTCGTAGAACGCGCCGACGGGCTTGGTGGGATGCTGGAAGGCGGGGTCAGCCTCGTCGACGAGCACCTGCGTCACGACGGTCGCGACGTCCTTGTTCATGCCGCGGGAGGCGAGCTCGTTGCCGATGGCGTTCTGCAGGTGATAGCCGATATAGCCCTGGCTCATCGCGCCGCACTCTGGGAAGGGCATGTCGGACTTGATGGCCTTGGCCTCGGCGGCGGTGGCCATGCCGAGGTTGATCATGCCGACCTGCGGGCCGTTGCCGTGAGCGATGATGACCTCGTTGCCCTGCGCGATGAGGTCGACGATGGGCTTTGCGGTCTCGGTGACGAGGGCGAGCTGCTCATAGGGGGTGCTGCCCAGCGCGTTGCCGCCCAGGGCGATGACGATTCTCTTGCTCATGTTACTATTCTCTCCTTGATTTTTTAAAAACTCTCTTCTCTCAAAAGCGGGAAAACCGCTTTTTTACAAATGAAATGCGTTTTAGAACATCTTGCGCTCTTCGCCGGACTTGTCCATCTCCATCAGCGCGCGGACGGGATCCTTGACCTGCGCGAGGAACATCATCGCGGCGATGATATACGGCTTGTAGGACGCCTGCTTGTACAGGGGCACGATGTAGCGGTCAAATACGCTGTTGTCGACCTCGCCCTCGGGGCAGGAAAGGCCGGTGATATCGGCGGGCAGGCAGTGGAGGTAGAGTGCCTTGCCGTCCTTGGTGAGCTTCATCATCTCTTCGGTGCAGGCCCAGTCCTTGTGCTCGGCGTTCTGCGCGAGGAGCTTCTTCTCCAGCGCGTCGATGCCGTCCTTGTCGCCAGCCTGATAGAGCTTCGTGCGCTCCTCCATGGCCTTGAACGGTGCCCAGGACTTGGGATAGACGATATCGGCGTCCTTGAAGGCTTCCTTCATGTCGTTGCACTTCTTGAAGCTGCCGCCGGTGGCTGCCGCGTTCTTCTTGGCGATCTCCTCGACCTCGGGCATGATCTCGTAGCCCTCGGGATGGGCGAGCGTGACGTCCATGCCGAAGCGGGTGAACAGGCCGATGACGCCCTGCGGGACGGAGAGGGGCTTGCCGTAGCTCGGGGAATAGGCCCAGGTCATGGCGACCTTCTTGCCCTTGAGATTCTCCACGCCGCCGAAGTAGTGGATGATGTGGAGCATATCGGCCATGCACTGCGTCGGGTGGTCGACGTCGCACTGGAGGTTCACGAGCGTCGGGCGCTGCTCGAGGATGCCGTCACGGTAGCCCTCTTCAAGAGCGTCCATGAAGGTCTTCTGATACTTGTGGCCCTCGCCGATGAACATATCGTCGCGGATGCCGATGACGTCGGCCATGAACGAGACCATGTTCGCCGTCTCGCGCACGGTCTCGCCGTGTGCGATCTGGGACTTCTTTTCATCGAGCACCTGCTCCTCCAAGCCGAGCAGATTGCACGCAGACGCGAACGAGAAGCGCGTGCGGGTGGAATTGTCGCGGAAGATCGAAATGCCGAGGCCGGAGTTGAAGACCTTGGTGTTCTTGTTGCGCTCACGCAGGTCGCGCAGCGCGTCGGCCACAGCGAAGACCGCGTCGATCTCCTCGTCGGTCTTGTCCCAGGTCCAGTAGAAGTCGGTCTTGTACATGTTATTGATGTGCAGCGTCTCAAGGTGGCGCGCCAGTTCAACAGTCTTGCTCATGGGTGATTTTCTCCTTTATCTTAATAGTATGGTAAAAATCGTTTGAAATATTTGCGCCGTGCACGGCGCAAATGATTCTGATCCGTTCCGGAGGACGACATGCGCGTCCGCAGGAACACTTTGCAGTGCGCGGCGCGGTAAGCACCGCGCGCTGAAAGCCCTCTCAAAAACGCGCGAGCGCGTTTTTGAAGTAGTTATTTGATATCGTTGCCGGTCAGCTCCTGACGGAAAGAGGTGGCGGATTCATTCTTATCGCCGGGCTTGTAGAGGCCGGGAACAGCCGCGTACAGCGCCGCGCAGGTGACGAGGTCCTGCTTCCAGGTGATCTCGTTGGGCGCGTGGGCCTGAGACTCGGCGCCGGGGCCGAAGCCGACGCAGGGGATGCCGTAGCGGCCCTGGATGGACACGCCGTTCGTCGAGAACGTCCACTTGTCGGTCAAGGGACGGCCGGTGCGGGTGGACATGGCCTTTTCGTCAGAACCGATGCGCTCGGTGCCCCAGAGAGCGTGATACGCGTCGACGAGCGCCTGCACATGGGGCGCGGTTTCCTTGTTGATCCAAGTAGGGAAGAAGGCCTCGGTCTCGTAGACGTGGCCGGTCCAGGACGGACGGTCGTACATGTACATGGAGACCTTGACGTCCTTGGCGTACTTCTTGCACGCGGGCAGGTCTTCGATCTCCTTCAGGCAGGACTGGTAGGTTTCGCCCGCGGTCATGCGGCGGTCGATGGAGATCGAGCAGCTGTCGGCGACGGCGCAGCGGGAGGGAGAGGTGAAGAAGATCTGGCTCGTGGTGCAGGTGCCGCGGCCAAGGAAGCGTGCATCCTCCCAGTGCTCAGGATTATACTTCGGATCGAGCATCTTGACAAGGCCCTTGATCTCCTTGTCGTCAGCGGCGTCGTTCTCGTTCAAATCGCGCACGTTGAGCAGCACCTCAGCCATCTTATGGATGGCGTTGTCGCCGCGCTCGGGCGCGGAGCCGTGGCAGGAGACACCGTGCATGTCGACGCGGATCTCCATGCGGCCGCGGTGACCGCGGTAGATGCCGCCGTCGGTCGGCTCAGTAGAGATGACGAATTCAATCTGGTTTCTCGCGTCCTCGGGGCCCTTGAAGTATTCGTTGACGATGGACTGCCAGCACATGCCGTCGCAGTCCTCTTCCTGCACGGAGCCGACGACCATGATCTTGTAGCCCTCGGGAATGAGGCCGAGGTCCTTCATGATCTTCGTGCCGTAGGCCGCCGCGGCCATGCCGCCTTCCTGGTCGCTGCCGCCGCGGCCGTAGATGACCTTGTCATCCTCGTAGCCCTCGTACGGGTCGTGCGTCCAGTTTTCGCGGTTGCCGATGCCGACGGTGTCGATGTGGGAGTCGATGGCGATAATCTTGTCGCCCGAGCCCATCCAGCCGATGACGTTGCCGAGCGCGTCGAACTCGACCTTATCGTAGCCGAGCTTCTTCATCTCCTCGGCGATGCGGTGGGCGACGCCCTTTTCCTCGCAGCTTTCGCTGGGGATGGCGATCATATCACGCAGGAAGCGGGTCATATCGGGGCCGTAGGCCTGTGCGGCTTTTTTGATGGCTTCAAAATCCATGGTAAAACCTCCGTTAAAAGTAATAGTTTTTCTGCCGATCGGGGTTAATTTTCTGTTACACTGTCCTTATCATAGCATAAGAACGGCAGTTGTCAAACAAAAAATTTGCTTTTCAAAATTTTTTTAAGAAAGTGATTGCAATCCGGTCAAATTATGGTATTATAGGGATGAAAGAATATGCCCGTTCCAATGAAAAGCTGTGCAATTTGCACAGTAAAATGAGAGAACGGGCGATCAGAGGAGGGATAGACCATAGAAGCCGCAACGCTGAAAACCCTGGAGCAGGTCGCAAAGGGTATCGCCGCGACCTTTGGCAGCCACTGCGAGGTGGTGATCCACGATGTGGGCGCCAAGCACCCCGAGCATTCCATCGTTGCCATCGAGAACGGCCACGTCACGGGCCGCAAGGTGGGCGACGGCGCGTCGCACGTTGTTTTGGAGCAGGTGCGTCAGGCCGGCGCGCAGCCGAGCGACCACTTGAGTTACCTCACCAAAACGCCGGATGGGAAGATTTTAAAGTCTTCCACCATGTACATCCGCGGCAGGAACGGCAAGGTCGCCGCGATCCTTGGCATCAATTACGACATTTCCTCGCTTTTGATGGTCGAGGATGCGGTGCATGAGCTGATCGACACAAAGGACGAGACGCAGGGCGAGCCGGAAAAGATCGTGAACGTCAACGATCTTTTAGACGAGCTCATCGCCCAGTCCGTCGCGCTCGTCGGCAAGCCCGCCGCACTGATGAACAAGGAGGACAAGATGCGCGCCATCGGCTTTTTGAGACAGAGCGGGGCGTTCCTCGTTACAAAGTCCGGCGACAAGATCGCAAAGTACTTCGGCATATCCAAATACACACTATATTCTTATATTGACAAACAACAGGAGGAGAAGTGAACCATGGGCAAGATCGATTTGACCATCAACAAGACCGGCCTGCAGCACAACATTGAGAAGGCCAAGGAAAACAACGTCATTATCCCGACCATCGCGCAGATGCAGCATCCTGAGACCATCCCCGAGAAAATTCAGGAAAAGCTCAAGACTGTCGGCCTTTGGGATGTCAACCCGCTGAACCTCTTCCGCATCACGTGGAAGAACGAGGCCAAGGAGTCCGGCGGCCTCTATCAGGCCGTGCCGAACTATGTGGAAATTCCGCCCGAACTCTCCGGCGTTCCCTGCCGCATTCTCGCCATGGCGGGCAAGTGGTTCCCCACGGGCTGCCACAAGGTCGGCGCTTCGTTCGGCTGCCTCGCCCCGCGCCTCGTCACCGGCCAGTTCGACGCGACGTATCATCACGCCGTGTGGCCCTCCACGGGTAACTACTGCCGCGGCGGCGCGTTCAACTCGAAGCTCCTCGCCGTCGACTCCGTCGCCATTCTCCCCGCCGAGATGAGCAAAGAGCGCTTTGACTGGCTCTCCAAGATCGCCGGTCAGGTCATCGCGACGCCGGGCTGCGAGTCCAACGTCAAGGAGATCTTCGACAAGACCTGGGAGCTCAAGCAGGACCCCAGCATGATGATCTTCAACCAGTTTGAAGAGATGGGCAACCCGCTGTGGCACTACAACGTCACGGGCTACGCTCTCGCTGACCTCTTTGAGGCTGTGAAGAAGCCCGGTCAGCGTCTCGCGGGCGCTTGCTTCACCTCCGGCTCCGCCGGTACGATGTCGGCGGGCGACCTTCTCAAGGAGCGTTATCCCGGCATGAAGCTCGGCGTGGGTGAAGCGCTCCAGTGCCCGACGATCCTGAATAACGGCTTCGGCGGCCACCGCATCGAGGGCATCGGCGACAAGCACATCCCCTGGATCCACAACGTGAAGAACACCGACATGGCCATCGCCATCGACGACGAGGACAGCCAGCGCCTGCTGCGCCTCTTTAACACGGCAGAGGGCAAGAAGTACCTCGAGGAAGAGCTCAAGCTCTCCGACGAGCTCATCGAAAAGCTCACTTGGCTCGGCATCTCCGGCATCGCGAACGTGCTGTGCTGCATCAAGATGGCCAAGTATTATGAGCTGACCGAGGACGACGTCGTCTGCACCGTCCTGACCGACTCCGCCGTCATGTACGGCAGCCGCATCGAGGAGCTCAACGAGATGCACGGCGCTTACAGCGAAGAGGAGGCTCGCCTCGACCACAACCTGCACATGCTCGGCCTCAAGACCGACAGCATGATGGAGCTGACTTACGAGGACCGCAAGCGCATCCACAACCTCAAGTACTACACCTGGGTCGAGCAGCAGGCGCGCGACGTCAAGGATCTCAACGCGCTCTGGTACGACACCAAGGGCACCTGGGACGCCGTCCACGCGCAGGCGAGCGAGCTCGACGAGCTCATCAACGAGTTCAACGAGGCTACTGGCCTTCTCAAGGCGCTCTAAAAAAGTAGAGACGCAGTTTGCTCCGAAGTACCGCCGCGGCGCAGCCCTTGCGCTTCTCTGGGGTTTCCAAAAGGGGATATCTCTTACGGTAAGAGATGTCCCCTTTTGAGTGGTATCTGCGCCTGCGCAGGTGAAAGAGAATAAGTAAAAATCTGCCGATTTTCACAGCGGCTTTCGCTTTGACTCGGCGTCTGTTTCCGCCCGGCCGCTGCTGCGGCGGGAGGGAGAAAACATTTCCAATCTTCCATTT
>CAVFND010000066.1:0-7795 GCA_963623615.1 Oscillibacter sp. ER4
CCCACAGACAGTTCCCCAACTACCACAAGTACGAGATGGATCTCGCCGGCCGTCCCCTCACGCTCGAGGTCGGCAAGCTCGCCGAGCTTGCCAACGCCGCCGTCATGGTCGGCTACGGCGACACCCGCGTGCTCGTCTGCGCCACGGCTTCCGCCCGTCCGCGCGACGGCATTGACTTCTTCCCCCTCTCCGTTGACTTTGAGGAGAAGCTCTACTCCGTCGGCCGCATCCCCGGTTCTTTCAACCGCCGCGAGGGCCGTCCCGGCGAAAAGGGCATCCTGACCAGCCGCGTCATCGACCGCCCCATCCGCCCGCTCTTCCCCTCTGACTTCCGCAACGACGTCTCCATCATGGCGACAGTCATGAGCGTCGACCACGACTGCTCTCCCGAGATCGCGGCCCTGATCGGCACCTCCGCCGTGCTCGCCATCTCCGATATCCCCTGGAACGGCCCTGTCGGCGCGCTCAAGGTCGGTCTTGTGAACGGCGAGCTCGTGCTCAACCCCAACTCCGAGCAGCGCAAGGCCAGCGATCTCGACGTCACGGTCGTCTCCACCGGCAAGAAGGTCGTCATGATCGAGGCCGGTGCGAACGAGGTCGACAACGACACCATGTACAAGGCCATCGAGCTGGCCCACAACGAGAACCAGAAGCAGGTCGAGCTCATCAACCGCATGGTCGCCGAGATCGGCAAGCCCAAGTTCGACTACCCGCACGCGAGCTTCAACCAGGAGCTGTTCGACAAGATCGTCGAAAACTTCATGGACGAGGCCAAGGCCGCGATGGACACCGACGACAAGAACGTCCGCGAGGCCCGCTGGAACGAGATGATCGAGCACTGGCACGAGAAGTTCCTCGAGGAGTATCCCGACATGGATCAGTTCCTCGACGAGATCACCTACAAGTTCCAGAAGAAGATCGTCAAGGCGTGGCTGCTCGAAGGCCACCGCGTCGACGGCCGAGCGAAGAACGAGATCCGTCCGCTCGCCGCCGAAGTCGGCGTCCTGCCCCGCGTCCACGGCTCGGGCCTGTTCACCCGCGGCCAGACGCAGGTGCTCTCCGTCTGCACGCTCGATACGCTTTCCGCCTGCCAGAAGCTCGACACCATCTGGGAAGAGACCGAAAAGCGCTATATGCACCACTACAACTTCCCCGGCTACTCCGTCGGCGAGGCCAAGCCCTCCCGCAGCCCCGGCCGCCGCGAGATCGGCCACGGCGCTCTCGCTGAGCGCGCGCTGCTGCCGGTCATCCCGTCTGTCGACGAGTTCCCGTATGCCATCCGCGTCGTGAGCGAGGTCGTCTCCTCCAATGGTTCGACCTCTCAGGGCTCCATCTGCGGCTCCACGCTCGCGCTGATGGACGCAGGCGTCCCCATCAAGGCGCCCGTCGCCGGTATCTCCTGCGGACTTATTCAGGACGGCGACGACTTCACCACCTTCATCGACATTCAGGGCGTTGAGGACTTCCACGGCGAAATGGACTTCAAGGTCGCCGGTACGAAGAAGGGCATCACCGCCATCCAGATGGACCTCAAGAACGACGGCCTTACCATGGCGATCATCAAGAACGCCCTCGAGATCACCTATGACGCGCGCGTCCAGATCCTCGACCAGATCATGCTGCCCTGCATCTCCGAGCCGCGCGCCGAGGTCAGCGAGTACGCGCCCAAGATGATCACCATGCACATCGATCCCGAGCGCATCCGCGAGGTCATCGGCAAGGGCGGCAGCGTCATCCAGAAGATCGTTGCCGATACCGGCGCCAAGGTCGACATCGACGACGACGGCACTATCCACATCGCCTCCGCCAACGCCGCCGCATGCGACGCCGCGAAGAAGTGCATCGACGATATCGTCTTCGTGCCCGAGATCGGCAAGCTCTACTATGGCCGCGTCGTGCGCCTGATGCAGTTCGGCGCGTTCGTCGAGATCGCCCCGGGCAAGGACGGCCTCGTCCACATCTCCAAGCTCGACCGCAAGCGCGTCGAGAAGGTCGAGGATGTCGTCACCGTCGGCGATATGATCTGGGTCAAGTTCATGGAGATCGACGAGAAGGGCCGCTGGAACCTCTCCCGCAAGGACGCCCTCATCGAGATCGAAGCCCAGCAGGCCGCCGCGAAGGCAAAGGAACAGCAGTAAGCGGCTTCCCAAAAGAATCAAAAGAATCAAAAAGCAGCGCCAACCGGCGCTGCTTTTTTACGCTTATTTACGCGGCCAATCGAGGTCGGGGGGTAGACCGAGGATATAGTCGGCGCTGACATGGTAGTGTTCGCAGAATTTCACAAGGTATGCGATGGGCGGTGTGTTGTGTCCAGTCTCATATCGTGCGATTTGCACCTGATGATAGCCGAGAGCGGCGGCAAGCTGCCGCTGCGTTTCGTCGTGATCTATTCGAATGTCAATCATGCGCTGTATCATGCCATAAGCTCCTTTTCTTGACAGCTTATAGCAGATGTGTTATCTTTATGCCGAGTGATAGCACTTTTGCTATCAAAAATGAGAGGAGAAAATAAAATGGCAGAAGAATTGATCAAATGTCCCGTTTGCGGTGCGGAAATGGCTGCAAAGGCAAAAAGTTGTCCGAGCTGCGGTGCAAAGAACAAAAAGCCAATTTACAAAAAGTGGTGGTTTTGGATTATTGCGGTATTCTTTGTGATTGGAATCATCGGTAGCATGAGCAGCGGTTCCGATGAGCAGGCACCGGATGCGGCTGGGAATCAAAAGCAGGGTGAAACGGTGAGCGATGCGGCAAATGACCAGAAAGAGGAGATCACTTACACGGCTTACAATGTAACGGAGTTGTTCAACGCGCTGAACAACAATGCACTCAACGCTCAGCAGACCTATGAGGACCAGTATGTGGAGATCACCGGCTATCTGGGAACGATCGACAGCTCAGGGAAGTATATCGGTGTTGGCGCAAAATCTGATGATTATGACTATCTTCTTGATGAGGTTTTGTGCTACATCAAAAATGACGAACAGCTTCAGCAGATCGCGGCAATGAGCAAGGATGACAGCATCACGGTACGAGGAAAAATCACAAACGTCGGCGAAGTGATGGGCTATACCTTTGATATTGACAGTATTAACTGAGTGAGATCAAAAAATTGAATTGAAACAGGCGCAGCTATGCTGCGCCTGTTTTATTGATTTGACGCTTGTGTATAGATAGCTCTCATGTTATCAGAAAAGGGCAAAATGCTGAAAGAAAGGCGGGGAAATTTGATGCGGAAATATGTTCTTGCCATTTTAGCGGCAATTTTTGCCCTTGCGCTGACCGGCTGCGGCGGCAAGAACGCGGCGGACGGCGACGCCGGGAGCGGCAATGTAATTACGAGGAGACCATTTCTCCTAATGAAGCCTACGTGGAGAATGACGCGGATAAGGTCTTCTACACCGTCACAGTGTATCAGGAAGACGGCGGCGTCCGCGTTGCGTCGACCTCAAACGCCGCATTCGCCAGGAATATGAGTTATGAGGTCAAAACGGCAGAGTCCGTTACGAAGGATGACGTCGCCGTGCAGTGGCAGACGGCCATGGGCAGCCCGACTGCCTCGCAGAACGACGAGTTTGCCGTCGCTGTCGTCACAATCACCGCAGGCGCTGCGGTCATCAGCGAGCAGAAGATCAGCTTCATCGGCGGCGCGGTCGAGAGCATCGCGGATGCGGTCGGTGGAAATTGAACGAGAGAAAAGATAAAATGAGAAGGTGAGGAAACCACATGGGTTCTGCGATCATCAAAATGAAGCGCGAGTCAAAGACCGGTTTGGCGAAGCTCGGATTTGAGGAAGCCAAAGCGTAATTTCAGATATCAAAGGGGCGCGGCCGCGCCCCTTTTCAAATTTTCACCGTTGTGGTATACTTTGGACAAGATCAAGAGGAAAAGCGAGGAAAACGGTCATGGAAACCATTGCAGCCATCGCCACGGCGCAGAGTCCGTCGGCCATCGGCATCGTGCGCCTGAGCGGAGAGGGGACGCGGCGCGTGCTCGCCGCGCTGTTCATGCCCGCAAGCGGCGCAGCAGTTGAAGCGCTTCCGTACCGCCGCATGACGTATGGCGACGTCCGCTCGGCGGACGGCGCGCTGCTCGACCGCGGCATGGCTGTCTGCTTTTCCGCCGCCCACAGCTACACGGGCGAGGAGAGCGCCGAGCTCCACTGCCACGGCTCGCCGGTCGTGCTGAGTGAGGTGCTGCGCTCGGCGTTCGCCGCGGGCGCGCGGCAGGCAAGGCCCGGTGAATTCACGCAGCGGGCGTTTTTGAACGGCAGGCTCGACCTCACCGAGGCCGAGGCCGTCATCGACCTCATCGACGCCGAGACCGCCGAGAGCGCGCGCAACGCCGCGGCCCAGCTCTCCGGCGCGCTGCGCCGCCCGATCGAAGAGGTTTACGACAGGCTGCTCGACGTTTCGAGCCGCTTCTACGCCGTGGTCGACTACCCCGACGAGGACATTGAAGACCTCTCGCGCGAAGAGACTGAGCGCACGCTCGCATTCTGTGAAGCGACGCTTTCTGACCTGCTCGGCACGTTCGCGCGCGGCAAGGTGCTCAAAAACGGCGTCGCGACCGCCATCATCGGCGCGCCGAACGCGGGCAAGAGTTCACTTTTGAATGCGCTCGTCGGTTTTGACCGCGCCATCGTCACGGACATCGCGGGCACGACGCGTGACACGGTGGAGGAAAAGGCCGCCGTCGGCGGCGTGCTGCTGCGCCTCATCGACACGGCGGGCCTGCACAAGACCGACGATGTCGTCGAGCAGCTCGGTGTCGAGCGGTCGAAAAAGGCCGTCGAGGACGCCGATTTGATCCTCGCGCTGCTCGACGGCAGCGCGGGCCTGCCGACGTCCGAAGGGCGCGCGGCAGAAATGCTCGCGCCGCTCGTGCTCGCCGCGAAAAGCGGCAAGCCGTGGCTGCTGTTGCTGACGAAATCTGACCTTGGCGGCGGGGCAGGCATTGCCCACGACGAGGACTGGTGTGCGCCTGAGACGGTCATCTCGCTCTCGAGCGTGACGCACGAGGGTTTCGACGCGCTCGAAGCGGCGATCCGCAGGCTCTACCCCGCGCCGAAAGGCGGCGCGGCGCTCGTGACGAACGCCCGTCAGGCCGACGCCATCCGCCGCGCGCTCGAGAGCGTCCGCGCGGCAAAAGACGCGCTGGAAAGCGGTATGACGCCCGACGTTGTGCTTACGGAGGCCGAGCAGGCGGAAAACGCCCTCGGCGAGCTCACGGGCCGCACCGCGCGCGAGGACATGGTCGCGCGCATCTTTGAGCGCTTCTGCGTCGGAAAA
Source organism: Oscillibacter sp. ER4 (assembly GCA_963623615.1). Taxonomy (GTDB): domain Bacteria; phylum Bacillota; class Clostridia; order Oscillospirales; family Oscillospiraceae; genus Hominicoprocola. Next base: position 5,289 of record CAVFND010000066.1, read on the forward strand.
TAAATTTCAGTGCATATTTACAGGCGGCAGGGGGATTTGGTATAATATAACATCCAACAGGATACAAAAGACAAAAACGTGATTTTCTTCCCTGAAAGGAGAAGTGCTGTAATGCGTGATTATATCATTATGACCGACAGCTGCTGCGACTTGAGCCAGCAGGAGGTCGAAGAACTCGACCTGACGGTTCTGCCCCTCTCATTTACCATCGAGGGCAGGACGCTTTTGAATACGCCCGACCATGCGGACATGTCTCCTGAGGAATTCTTTGCCAAGATCGCCGCGGGCGCGGACTGCACGACTGCCGCGGTCAACGTCGGCCAGTTCACCGACGCGATGGAGAATGTCCTGCAGGAGGGCAAGGACATCCTCTGTGTCTGCTTTTCGAGCGCGCTGTCCACAACGTATCAGTCCGCCTGCATCGCGGCGGAGGATCTGCGCGAAAAGTATCCCGAGGCGAAAATATTAGTCATCGACTCGCTGTCCGCCTCGCGCGGGCAGGGCATGCTGCTCTATCGCGCCGTGCGCGAGCGCCGCGAGAAGAATTTGACCATCGAAGAGCTGGACGCCTACGTCCGCTCCATCATCCAGAGCCAGTGCCACTGGTTCATCGTCGATGACCTGAACCACTTGAAGCGCGGCGGCCGCGTGAGCCCCACGGCGGCGCTGGTCGGCACGATGCTTGGCATCAAGCCCGTCATGCACACCGACAGCGAGGGCTGCTTGACCCCTGTGAGCAAGGCCCGCGGCACGAAAGCGGCGCTCCGCGCCCTTGTCGACAAGGTCGGTGAACTCGGCGTCGATCCGGCGAAGAATCAGCCCATGCTCATCTGCCACGCCAACTGCCCCGAGTCCGTTGAGTATGTCAAGGGCCTTTTAAAAGAGCGCTTCGGCGTGACGGACGTGCGCGATGACTTCATCGGCCCCGTCATCGGTGCGCACACCGGCTGCGGTACGCTGGGCCTGTTCTTTGTGGGGACTGAGCGATGAAGTGGCTGGAATTGCACCTCGACACGCAGCCCGCGGGCATCGAGCCCACGACGGAGCTTTTGAGCGAGTACGGCATCGACAGCCTGATGATCGACGAAGAGGGCGATTTCAAGGACTTCCTCGAAAACAACCACCAGTACTGGGACTATGTCGACGACGACCTGATGGAGCAGATGCACGGCAAGAGCCGCATCACGTTCTATCTGGAGGACAGCGCCGAGGGCTACAACACCCTTGCGCAGTTCCGCATCGGCCTGTCGGCCTTCAAAAAGCAGCATCCTGAGTACGCGCCGCTGATCCTCAGCATGGAAAATGTCGAGGACGCGGACTGGGAGAACAACTGGAAGCAGTTCTACAAGCCTATGGAGATCGGCGAGCGGCTTCTCGTCGTGCCCGAGTGGGAGCGGGCGGAGGAGGACGGGCGCGTCAAGCTCGTGATGAACCCCGGATTGACGTTCGGCACCGGCAGCCACGCGACGACCCGCCTCTGCTTACAGGCGTTGGAGCAGCATATCCGCGGCGGGGAAAAGGTACTCGACCTCGGCTGCGGCAGCGGCATTCTGTCCATCGCCGCGCTGCTGCTCGGCGCGAAGGACGCCTTTGCCTGCGATATCGACGACAAGTGCGTCGGCGTCGCGTATGAAAACGCTGCGCTCAACGGCGTCGGCAAGGAGCACTACACCGTCCGCGCGGGCGATGTGCTCAGCGACAAGAAGCTTCAGAGGGAGTTCGGCGGCGACTACGACGTGATCGTTGCGAACATCGTCGCGGACGTCATCATCGCGCTCGCCCCGCAGGTGGGGAAGCTCCTGAAAAAGGGCGGCATTTTCCTCTGCTCGGGCATCATCGACGATCGCGCCGGAGAGGTGAAGGAGCAGCTTATCGCTGCCGGATGGCAGATCGAAGAGACCCGCAGCAGCGAGGGGTGGTTTTCGTTCCTTTGCAAGTAGCGTAAGGCTCCCTGCACCGTGCAGGGGGACGCGGATAAAAGGGGGATACTCTCTTTCAAAAGAGAGTATCCCCCTTTCGATCCCCCGAGAGAAATTTTACATTGGCAGTTTGCAGCTTGAAGAGCTGCGCAGACTGCGGAATCAGGTGCCTGCCAAGCGGTGCTGCTAAACGATTTGGGCTGCTCCTATCTTCGCTGCCGCTTTGCCTGCGATTCGGCAGTCTTCAGCAATTTCCGGCTACTTCGGATTTGTGCAAACCTGTTTTTGCATGCCGAGGCGGCATTGCTTCGCTCGCCGCGGGTTAATTGGCGGATTCTATGTAGATTTCTTCGGCTTTCTGTTGGGCGGTGGTAAGCAGGTCTTTTGCGTTGCCAAGGTTTTGCTTTTCCATTTGTTCCAGTGCGTCGGTAATGGCGTTGAACAGCAGATGGTACATCTTTTCGTAGTTCATAGTATAGTCCTCCTATCGCAATACAAATGTAATACTTTTATATTGCACATATTTTGGTGAAAAAGCAATACACTTGTCATATAAAATGTATTGCAGGTGAGACTATGGCCTTTAAG
>CAVFND010000067.1:0-7727 GCA_963623615.1 Oscillibacter sp. ER4
AGTCGTTCAGCGCCGCGCACTCGGAACAGAGCGCGCCCTTTGTGTGGTGATTGCGGCGGCAGTAGAGGGCGATCATCTGCGAGACCATTCTCTTTTCGCGCTCGCGCTTGGTTTCGACATTCTTCATCAGCTCATTCTCCCGTGCTCGACGGAGTAGACCGTGTCGGCGATGCGCATGGTCGACGCGCGGTGCGACACGAGCACGACGGTCTTGCCCGCGCGCTGCTCGTGCAGCGATTTTAAGATGACGGCCTCGTTCAGGCTGTCGAGATTGCTCGTCGGCTCGTCAAGGAGCATCAGCGGCGCGTCGTGCAGAAACGCACGTGCCAGGCCGAGGCGCTGGCGCTCGCCGCCGGAGAGCGTGTCGCCGAGCTCGCCGACCGGCGTATCGTAGCCCTGCGGCAGCGTCATGATGAAGTCGTGCACGGCGGCCTTTTTACAGGCCGCGACGATCTCGTCGTCCGTCGCGTCGAGCTTCGCGATGCGGAGGTTATTTTTGATGCTGTCGTGGAAGAGATGCGTCTCCTGCGTGACAAAACTCTCCATCTCACGCAGATTCCCCGTGTTGATGCGGGAAACATCGGTGCCCGACAGGCGGACACGGCCCTTCTGCACGTCCCAAAAGCGCATGAGCAGCTTTAAAAGCGTCGACTTGCCACTGCCGCTGCGGCCCACGATGCCGACGACGTTCCCCTCAGGGAAGCGGACGGAAACGTCGGAGAGAATGTCCTCCCCGCCGTAGGAGAACGTGACGTGCTCTGTCTCCGCGCCGGTGAACTCAACTTCCGGCTGGCCGGTGACCTCGTCGACGACGGGCGCTTCGTCCAGAATATCGAGCACGCGGTTTCCCGCGGCAAAGGTATTTTGCAGCGTGGAGCCGAGGTTCGCAAGCGCGGCCGTGGGGCCAAACGACGAAAACAGCGCGAGGACCGCGATGAGCGCGCCGTCGAACGTCAGCGTCCCGCGCTGCACCAGCGCCGTGGAAGAAAACAGCATCGCAAGGTCGAAGAGCAGAATGGCCGTGTTCGTGATGCCCATGTTCTGCCCCGTGAGGCACTTGAGCTTGGCTTCGTCTTTAGAAAGCGCGTCGGTGCGCGCGTCCATCGCGGCGCGGCGGGCAGCGCCGCGGTCATACTGGATGGTCTCGTTCAGGCCGCGCAGGCTGTCGAGCACAAAGGCCGACAGCGCGCCAGATTCCGTGCGGAAGCGCATTCCTGTGTCGCCCGAGCGGCGGGACGTGATGAGCGGGATGACGATGCCGATGCAGACATAGGTCGCGAGCGCCAGAAGGCCGAGCAACGCGTGATAATGCCCGATGAACAGACACATGATGAGCGTGAACAGCGCCGCGATGGCCGCGGGCGAGATCGTGTGCGCGTAGAAGACCTCAAGCAGCTCAATGTCCGACGTAATGACAGAGATGAGGTCACCGCGGTCGCGGCCCTCGAGCTTTGCAGGGCAGAGCCCCCGCAGCGCGCGAAAGACCTTGTCGCGGATCAGCGCGAGCAGCTTGAAAGCGATGAAGTGGTTGCAGGACTGCTCGGCGTAGCGGAAGATGCCGCGCACGAGTGCGAAAAGCAGCACGCAGATAAACGTCGTCTTGAGCGTGACAGGCACGGAAAATCCGAGCAGGTCGAGCACGGCAAAACCGCCGAAGATCGTGATGAACGCGGCGCAGAGGTGGCCGACAAGACCCATCAAAATCGCGAGCACCATGTAGCCGCTCAGGGGCTTCACAAGCCCGATGAGCCGCGTCATGACGGTAAATCCGCTTCTTCTTTTCATTTTGCCGCCCCCTCTCCGTAATGCTCCAGCGCCTGCTGCGCCGACCACAGCGCGGCGTAAGCGCCGCCCTGCTTCAAAAGCGCCTCGTGCGTGCCATGCTGGACGATATTGCCGCGCTCGAGCACGTAAATCTCGTCCGACGCCGTAACGTTCGCCAGGCGGTGCGAAATGAGCAGCACCGTCTTGCGTCCGGAGAGCGCGTGAATTTGCGCCATGATGTCGTTCTCGCTCTCGACGTCGATGTTCGACGTCGCCTCGTCAAAGATGTACACGGGGCTATCGTGCAGCAGCGCGCGGGCGAGCGCAAGGCGCTGGCGCTGGCCGCCCGAAAGGTTCTCGCCGCGCTCAGAAAGCTGGGTGTCGAGCCCCGCTTCGCTTTTAAGGAAATCCGCGAGGTTGACCTGCGTCAGCGTGCTCCAGAGCCCGTCGTCGCTCGCATCAGACTTTCCCATCAGCAAATTGTCGCGCACCGTCCCCTTGAAGAGGTAGCTCTGGTGACTGACATAGGTAATGCGCCGCATCAGGCTCGCTTCCTCAATGTCGCGCAGCTCCGCGCCGCCGATGGTCACCGCGCCCGTGTATCCCTTGTTGCGGCCCATCAAAAGCGCGGAGATCGTCGACTTGCCGCAGCCCGACTCGCCGACGAGCGAGACAAACTTGCCCTGCGGGATCGTCAGATCGACACCGTGCAGAATTTCGCGCTCCGGCTCGTAGGAAAAGTGCAGGTCGCGGCAGACGATATCGCCCGCGGGACAGTCGACGCCGCCGCGCGCGGGCTCTGGCAGGTCAAGCAGGCGGAAAATTTTGTCGCTCGCGGCCATACCGTTCATGGCGATGTGGAAAAACGAGCCGAGCTGGCGCATGGGGATGAAAAAATCCGCCGCCAGCAGGATGATGAGCAGTGCGCCCGCAAGGTCGATCTTTCCCGCGCGCAGCTGCGTCGCGGCCATGATGACGCCGAGCGCCGCGCCGCCGTAGGCGATGAGGTCCATGATCGTGATGGAGTTGAGCTGCATCGTGAGAACCTTCATCGTGATCTTGCGGAACTTTTCGGCCTCGACGTTCATCTCGTCGTTTTTGAAGGCGTCCGCCTGATAAATTTTCAAGGTCGTCAGGCCCTGCAAATTTTCAAGGAACGTGTCGCCGAGCGCTGTGTACTGGCCCCAGTATTTGGAGAGCAGCTTCTTCGCCCACGTCTGCACCGCCGCGATGGCGACGGGGATCAGCGGCACGCAGATGAGCAGCATGACCGCCGCCGGCACGCTCACGAAGCACAGCACGACGAACAGCGTCAGCGGCGCGAACATCGCGTAGAAAAACTGCGGCAGATACGCGCCGAAGTACGTTTCGAGCTGGTCGACGCCCTCGACCGCGACCTGCACGACCTCCGACGTTTTGACCTGCTCGGAATACGACGCACCGAGGCGCAGGAGCTTGTCGTAGATCGCGCCGCGCAGCGTCTTTTTGACCGCCTTGGACGAGAGATACCCCATGCGCGACGCGCCCACGGTGCAGCCGTAGCGCACGGCGACGGCAACGAGCGCGATCACGGCGGTCGTGACGATCTTGCTCTGCGTTACCTCGCCCGCATACATCGCGGCGAGCAGCGCCGTCACAGCGCTCATCATCACGATGTTCGCGCACAGCGAGCACCATTGCAGCGCCACATTGCCCGCGATATATTTTTTGCTCTCCGGCACCGCGCCGATGAGCCGTTTGTTGATCATCATAAGAAAAGCCCTGCCTTTCAGCGGTCGTTCAGTTAGAGAGTGTGAACCACCGGTCGAAAACGGCCGACGGATACATGGTCCAAAATACCATATCCGGCCCCATTTCGCAAGCAGAAAATGCAGAAAACGTGCGTACGCGAGAGACAATGTGCCTCTTTTCCATCTTTTGGTTAAAAAAGGAAAGCCGCAGCGATTTGACTGTTTCTCTCGTTCAAGTTCAACATCCTTTACTGTTGGCAAAAAGTGGCAATGTGAAATGTATGTTATGCTGCCATTTCTCCCGCTTCTGTGCTATACTGGGAACAAATCACGTGCAGGACAGGAGAATCCATGATCGTTTTCGATTTGGAGTGGAATCAGGGCCGCGGGACCGATTCTCTCGAGGAAATTATTCAAATCGGCGCCGTGCGGCTCGATCGGCTCGGCGGCCGCATCACCGGCAGCTTCAACGCGTACATAAGGCTGTGTATCCATTCGCGGCTTTCCGTCGGCGCAAAGCGTCTGCCGGATCTCGCCCTTTCTATGAACGCAAACGCGGATTTCCCGTCTGCATATCAGGACTTTTTAGGCTGGTGCGGCGATGATGACGTCTTTGCCGCATGGGGCGCTCAGGATCTCCATGTGCTGGAGAAGAATGCCGCCCATTGGGGTCTGCCAGCTCCCCGCGTTTCAGGGCGATTCGATCTGCAGGCAGCCTTTGGCCGGACGGTCGGGACCAGCCGCTGTATTGCCCTTGAACACGCCGTCGCTTACTGCGGCATTCCCGATGCTTTCTCCTACCACAATGCGCTTTCCGACGCATTGTACGCTGCGCTGGTCAGCGAGCATATCGCCGCGGACGCGCTCTACGCTCCGCTCGCGCACTGGTTTTCCCTCGATGAGCAGACTTATTACGGCTATTTTTCGTGTCACGCGCACGGGCGCTTTTTCTGCCGCATGCAGCTTAGGCAGCTTGAAAATCATGGCTGGCAGGCCGAGCGAAGGATCTTTGCGCCATCAAGCGAGGACCTCGACGCCTTCTATGCCGCCCGGCGGAACGACCCCCATCACTGCAAAAAGTCGAGCCGCCGCAAGAAAAAGCAGTACTGGTATTTTCGCAATCGTCCCGCCGCGGCGGCAAAGTCCCGCTGACGTGCCGGCAACACAGTAAGAATTTTTTCCAAGACCATAAAATGACCGGCCCGTGCCAAAGTGGCGCAGGCCGGTCATTTTTGATCTGATAAAATTTCAGCCGCCGTTTTTGATGGTCAGGACATGCCCGTCATACGTGCAGACAAGACATTCGCCGTTTCCGATGTGATAGGCGTAAAAGTCCTTCTTTGGGCGCGCGTAGGCCTCCAGAATCGCCATGATGACGCCGCCGTGGACGACGAATCCCACGCGCGAGCCGTCCGGCACATTTTTGATCGTCTCTGCAAACGCCTTGCAGCAGCGCCTTTTGAAGTCCTCCACGCTCTCACCCTCGGGGATGGGTGTCAGGCACATCGCGTTGACCCACGCCTGATAGGCGGGGTCGCCCGAGAGCTCGTCGGCTGACTTCCCCTCAAAGCGGCCAAAGTCCGTCTCGGCAAGACCGTTCACGACGGTATAGGGCATCTGCGGGAACAGCAGCTCCGCCGCCTGCCGCGTGCGCAGCAGCGGGCTGACGAACAATTTGTCGACTGAAAGTCCCCGTTTTCGCAGCGCCTCGACCTGCGCGACGCCCGCCTCGCACAGCGGTTCGTCCGTGCGGCCGATGTAGCGGCGGTGCAGGTTTCCCACCGTCGCGCCGTGGCGGATGAAGAAAATCTCGATCACAGCAGTCCTCCGATCCAGACGCCGATCAGGCCGCAGAGCTCGCAGAGTTGCAAGAAAAAGCCCGAGGTGTCCCCCGTCACGCCGCCAAACTGCGCCAGCGCAAATCTGCGATATGCCAGCGCGGAAACAACGGCGAACGCCGCCGCCATCCCGCCGACCACGGGAGACATCCAGATCATCACCACCGCCGCAGCGAGGCCGACGAGCGCGAGCGCGGCTGTCGCCGTGCGGCGCTGAACGCCGCTTGTGAAGGCGCAGAGCATGCCGGACTTCCGCGCGTTCGGCAGATTCACCGCGCACAGGCCCGACAGCGCGCGAGAGAGCACGAACAGCGGGCAGAGCAGCAAAATACGCCCCGCGGCGAACGCCTCATAGGCAAAGCCCGCGTAGGCGAGCAGGTACACGCCGCCGTAGATCACCGCAAACGCGCCGCAGTTGGCGTCCTTCATGATTGCGAGCTTTTTTTCGCGCGGTTGGTGCGACGAGAGCGCGTCCACCGTATCGAGATAGCCGTCCATGTGGATGCCGCCCGTCACTAAAATCGGCAGGCACGCCGCGACTGACGCGAACAGCACGCCGCTCATGCCCGTTGCCCGCGCGATCACGCTCCACAGCCAGAGCGCCGCGCCGCAGAGGATGCCCACCGCGGGGAAAAAGCAGATCGCGTAGCGCATATTTTTTTCGTTCCACTCGAATTGCGGAACGGGCACCGCGCTGTACGTCGACAGCGCGATCAAAAGCGATTCAAACAATCTCATCGAGTTCTCCCTTTTCGGCAAACGGCGCGCCATTCTTCATCGTGACCACCGCCGCGGCGCGGTCGTACAGCCGCTGATTCAGACCGTTCAGCGCGCGGATGTAGGCCGCCGTCTCGCCGTGGTAGCCATCGGCGTTCAGGCCTGTGATCGTCACGGCGATGAGCAGGCGGCAGCGCGCGAGCAGCGCTTCGATATCCGCATACACGCTCATCTCATCCCCGCCGCGCTCAAACATCGCGTTCGCCAGCAGATTCGACACATCCTCGAGCAGCACAACGCTGCCGGTTTCGACCGCCGCCGCGCCGACCTGATACGGGCATTCGAGCGTTGTAAAGTGCAGGTCCTTTCGCTGCTCGCGGTGCTTTTCGATGCGCTGCAAATTCTCTTCCGAGCAGGGCCGCATCGTGGCGATGTAATAGCGCTTGCCCATCGTTCGCGCGACGATGCGCTCGGCGTAGCGGCTCTTGCCGCTGCCGTTCGCGCCGGAGATCAAGATCAGCGTTCCCATGCGCGCTCCTTTCTCTCAGGGCGTGAACTGGTCGCCCCGGCGAATTTCGTCCAGATAGTCGTCGTTGATGCCCGCCTCGTCAAAGGTCGCCATGTCGTTGATGACGGCGCACGCGGCGTCGAGCACCTGAAAGGCAAGCGGGCAGCCGCTCCCCTCGCCCAGGCGCATGCCGAGGTCGAACAGCGGGCGCAGGTCCATCGCCTCCATCGCGAGACGATAGCCGATCTCGAACGAGGCGTGGCTCGGCACCAGATAGCCGCGCACATTTGGGCACAGCCTGACGGTGCACAGCGCCGCCGCAGCGGAAATGAGGCCGTCGATGACCGCCGGCCGGCGCGCCGCCGCCGCGCCCAGAAATGCGCCGCACATCGCCGCCAAATCAAAGCCGCCGACCTTGGAAAGCACGCCGACAACATCGTCTCTGTCCGGCCGGTTCACTTCAATAGCCGTGCGGATGACCGCCTTCTTTTTGCGAAAGCTCTCCTCCGTGATGCCGCCGCCGCGGCCCGTCACGGCCTCGATGTCCGCTCCCAGCAGCACGGACAGCACCGCCGACGAGGTCGTCGTGTTGCCGATGCCCATTTCACCGACGCCGATCACGTCCGCGTCGACCGCTTTCGCGATCTCCGCGCCGGCCAGGACGGCCTGTAGGGTCTGCTCCCGCGTCATCGCGGGGCCGGCGCAGATGTTCTGCGTGCCGTAGGCGATCTTGCGGTTCAAAACGGTGCTCTCGTGGATGTCGGCGTTCACGCCGACGTCGCACACGGTCAGGCCACAGCCAAAGTGCTTGGCCAGCACCGCCGCTCCCGTCTTGCCCCGCGTCAGGTTGATCGTCTGCTGCTTCGTCACGGACTGCGGCGCGCTGGAAACACCCTCGGTCACCACGCCGTTGTCCGCGGCGAAGACGAGCAGCTGCTTTTTTGCGAGTTCATTGTGCACCCGGCCTGTAATCCCCGCGAGCTGGATGGAGAGCTCTTCGAGCCGCCCAAGGCTGCCCGGCGGCTTGGCAAGCCGCGCCTGATACGCTTCCGCCGCCGTCATCGCATCGCGATCCAGCGGTGAAACTGCGCGCACGAGCGCGTCCAATTTTTCCTGCATGGCTATGACCATTCCTTTCCGCTGCGCTCCAAGGCACCAAAATGGATGAAA
>CAVFND010000068.1:0-1366 GCA_963623615.1 Oscillibacter sp. ER4
CAGCAGCGCGCAGATGAGCAGCACGCAGTCCGCGCCCATCAGGCGGGACTGATAGAGCTGATAGTCGCTGACGGTGAAGTCCTTGCGCAGCATCGGTGTCGAGACGACGGCGCGAATTTCGTGGAAAATGTCGTCCGAGCCCAAAAACCACTTGGGCTCTGTCAGGCACGAGATGCAGTCCGCGCCGGCGGCCTCATAGTCGCGCGCGATGTCGAGATAGGGAAAGTCCTGCGCGATAACGCCCTTGGAGGGCGAGGCCTTTTTCACCTCGCAGATGAAGGACAGATCATCTTTTTTGAGCGCGTCGTAAAAGCGCATGCCGTTCGCACGGCCTTTTTCACGACACATCGCCTGCAGGATATCAAGGCTCATGTTCTCGCTGTCCGACAGCACGCGCTCGCGGGCGTGGGCGGCCAGTTCGTCGAGAATGCTCATGCGTTCGCCTCCGCGTGGTTGCTGACGGTGATGAAGCGCTCGAGCGTTTCAAGCGCCTTGCCGGAGTCGATGAGCTCGGCGGCGAGCGCGACGCCGTCTTTCATGCTCTCGGCCTTGCCGCCGATGTAGAGCGCCGCGCCCGCGTTCATCAGCACGGCATTGCGTTTATAGCCCTTTTCGCCCGACAGGATGGCGCGGGTGATGGCGGCGTTTTCATCCGGCGCGCCGCCCTTGAGATCGTCCTTCGTGCAGCGGTCAAAGCCGAAGTCCTCGGGCGTGATGACATAGCTCTTGTACCAGCCGTCGCGAATTTCGCACACGCTCGTCGGCGCGCTGAGGGAGATCTCATCGAGCTTGTCCTGCCCGTAGACGACCATGCCGCGCCGGACACCAAGGCTCACGAGCACGCGCGCAAGCGGTTCGACAAGGTACTCGTCGTACACGCCGAGCAGCTGCATCTTCGGCGAGCCGGGGTTCGTCAGCGGCCCTAAGATGTTGAACACCGTGCGGAAGCCGAGCTCCTTGCGGATGGCGCCGACGTATTTCATCGAGCTGTGGTACTTCTGCGCGAAGAAGAAGCACATGCCGACCTCTTTCAAGAGCGTCACGCACTGCTCGGGGCTCTGCTGGATGTTGACGCCGAGGGCTTCGAGACAGTCCGCCGTGCCGCACTGGGACGAGGCGGCGCGGTTGCCGTGCTTGGCGACCTTCATGCCGCCCGCCGCTGCAACGAGGGCGGAGGTGGTGGAAATGTTGAAGCTGTGGGCATTGTCGCCGCCAGTGCCGACGATCTCGAAGATGTCCATGCCGGTGTCGACCTTCGTGGCGTGGTCGCGCATGGCGGCGGCGCAGCCTGCGATCTCGTCGGTCGTTTCAGCGCGGGTACTCTTGGTCGAGAGAGCCGCGAGAAAGGCGGCGTTCTGGGTGGGGG
>CAVFND010000068.1:1376-3170 GCA_963623615.1 Oscillibacter sp. ER4
GGGTGGGGGTGGTCTCGCCGCTCATGATCTCGTTCATCACGGCGTAGGCTTCGTCATAACTGAGATCGCCCTTGTTGACGATCTTCACGATGGCTTCTTTGATCATGGTTTCAATTCTCCTTCAAAAAGTTTTCAAGCATGGTTTTGCCGTTCGGCGTCATAATGGATTCGGGATGGAACTGCACCCCGTAGATGGGATAGTCCTTGTGCTGCACGGCCATGATCTCGCCGTCATCTGTGACGGCGGTGACCTTTAGGCAGTCCGGCAGGGTGGCGGCGTCGGCCGCGAGGGAGTGGTAGCGCGCGACGGGCGCGGTCTCAGGGCAGCCACGGAAGAGCCGCGAGCTTGTGTCAAAGCGGACGGGTGACTGCTTGCCGTGCATCAGCTCCTTGGCGTAGGTCACGGTTGCGCCAAAGGCCGCGCAGATGGCCTGATGCCCGAGACACACGCCGAGTGTCGGGATGCGGGGCGAAAGCGTCTTCACAACGTTGATGAGCACGCCCGCGTCCTCGGGCCGCCCGGGGCCGGGGGAGAGAATGATGCGCGCGGGATGCAGCGCATCGATCTCCTGAACACTCAACTCATCGTTGCGGATGACGCGAATGTCGGGGTCGATCGCGCCGACGAGCTGGTAGAGATTATAGGAAAAGCTGTCGTAATTGTCGATCAAAAGGATCATAGGTCTTCCTCCTGTGCGAGCGTCAAGGCGCTGACCACGGCTTTCGCCTTGTTGATGCATTCCTGATACTCCGTTTCGGGGACGGAGTCGGCCACGATGCCCGCGCCGCTGCGGACGAACACGCGCCCGTTTTTCTTGTAGGCGATGCGGATGGCGATGCAGGTGTCCATGTTGCCGGTGAAGTCGATGTAGCCGATGGCCCCGCCGTAGATGCCGCGCTTGTTGTTCTCAAGCTCGCCGATGAGCTGGCAGGCGCGAATTTTCGGTGCGCCGGAGAGCGTTCCGGCGGGGAGCACGGCCTCAATGGCGTCGAGTGCGTCGCGGTCATCGCGGATCTCGCCGCGCACGGTGGAGCCGATGTGCATCACGTGGGAGTAGCGCTCGATGGAGTGCAGCTTTTCGACCTGCACCGTGCCGAATTTGCTGACCTTGCCAAGGTCGTTGCGCCCGAGGTCGACGAGCATGTTGTGCTCGGCGAGCTCCTTTTCATCGCGCAGCAGGATCTCTTCAAGCGCCTTGTCCTCCTCATCCGTTTTGCCGCGCGGGCGGGTCCCAGCGAGGGGAAAGGTGTGCAGCACGCCGTCTTTGAGCTTGACGAGCGTTTCGGGCGACGCGCCCGCGACTTCGACGTCGGTGCCGGAAAAGTAGAACATGTACGGCGAGGGATTGATCGTGCGCAGCACGCGGTAGGTGTCAAGAAGACTCCCTTCAAACGGCGCGCTCAGGCGGTTCGAGAGCACGATCTGGAAGATGTCGCCCTCGCGGATGTGGTGCTTGGCGGTCTCGACCATCGAGCAGAACTGCTCTTTGGAGAAAAGCGGCATGACCTCGCCGAGGAGCCGCCCCGGTGCTTCCTGCTTCTTTTCGCCGGTTTTGAGAAGCGAGGCGAGCTGCTCAAGCTCGAGCTTTGCCTTGTTGTAGCCGACCTCAATGTCGCTGAGCGCTATGTTGACGATGAGCACGATCTTCTGCCGCACATGGTCGAAGGCGATGACCTTGTCGAAGAGCATCAGGTCGACGTCCTTGAAGCTGTCCTCGTCCTGCTCGCCGCAGCGGACGCTCGGCTCGCTGTATTTGAGGTAGTCGTAGGAAAAATACCCTACGAGTCCGCCGG
>CAVFND010000068.1:3180-7692 GCA_963623615.1 Oscillibacter sp. ER4
GTGAAGGAGGGGAGATAGTCGAAGCGGGGACTCTTGCAGCTTGATAGCAGCTCGCGCAGGTACTGGGACGGATCGCTTGTCCGGACGGTGAGGCCGCCGGCCTTCATTTCGCCGTCGATGCACGTGATCTCGAGCTTTGGGTCAAAGCCTAAAAACGTGTAGCGGCCCCAGCAATCGTCCGCCTGCGCGGATTCGAGCATGTAGCAGTGGGTGGACACATTTTTGAGGATGCGCATCGCCTCGATGGGGGTGATGAAGTCGGAGAGGATCTCACAGCTCAGCGGCAGCACGTCGTACTGCTTTTTAGCGGCGATCTCCTTGACGGTTTCGAGCGGTGGTAGGATATGCATGGGTGACCTCCTGAAAAAGAAAAGCTCCTTTGGCGTTCTGCCAAAGGAGCTTTTTTGGAAACAAAAGCGCCCCCGACAGAACGGTACAGTCTGTCAAGGACGAATGCGATACGAAAAAACGAACGATCCGCGGTGCCACCTTGAATTCACGGTTACCCGTGCGCTTGGCGGAGATACCATCATATCTCCCGGCAACTGACGTATGCCAACACGTTGCAGGATACTCTGCGCGCATAGCGTATTTCGCTGCACCCTCAGCGGTCCATTTGACAATGTGTATCTTGCCTGATTTTCAGCATCGCAGGCTCTCTGTGAAGGCATCACTGCCGTTATCTCCGCTTCAACGGTTTGCGGTATTAACTTGAGCGAAAATATAGCACACCCCATCGGCAATGTCAATAGGGTGTGCATGATTTTTTGTAAAATTTCGGTTCTTTATTCCGCAGTGCGGCGAAGAACGTCGGCGACAAGCGCCTTGTTGAGCTGCGGGAAGGGAATGACCGGTTCGGGATGATCGGGAGCGTCGCACAGCAGCTTTTCCGCCCAGGACATGTTGTACCAGCGACCGAACTTGTAGCCGCTGCGCGTGAACACGCCGATGCGGCGGAAGCCCATGTGCTCGTGGAAGCGGATGCTGTTGTCCGTTAAATATTCGTCATCCGAGCCCTGCGGCTCGCCGATGCAGGCGTAGAGATTGTAGATATTCTGCGCGAGCGACAACTCCTCAAGCGCACGGTAGAAACGCTTGCCGAGGCCGTGCTTGCGCGCGTCGAGGGCGAGATAGATTGTCGATTCCGCGCAGTGGTCGTAGGCCTCGCGCGCGATGAACGTGTGCGTGTAGGCATAGCCGAGAAGCCGGCCGTTTTCATCCTCCGCGACAAGATAGGGATATTTCTGTGAGATATCCATGATGCGGCGGCGGAACTCGTCGAGGGACGGCACGTCGTATTCAAACGAGATGGCCGTCTTTTCAACATACGGCGCGTAGATGTTCAAAAGCGCGGGGGCGTCGTCAAGCGTGGCGAGGCGGAAGCAGAACGCGGGAGAAGACATAGAGATCACCTTTCAAATCCGTGCACCCAGTCAGAGCGCAGGTAGTAAATGAGGTAGATGGTGGAGCTGATCGCCCAGGTGAGAGGATACGCCCAGTAGATGTAGCGAATGTCACCGAAGAAGTGGACGACGAGCATGATGTAGATGATGCGGATGACGCACCAGACGGAGAGCATGATCATCATCGGCACGACCGCGCGGCCCGCGCCGCGGCAGACCGCCGCGATGGAGTGCGAAAATGCCAGCAGGCAGTAGAACAGCGCCACCGTGCGCGCCTGCTGCACGCCGAGGGCGACAACGCCTGGCGTGTTGTCGAAAAGCGAAATGAGCTGGCTTGCCCAGATGTAGTAGCACAGGCCGATGAGCTCGGCCATGACGACGGCGATGATGATGCAGAAGCGCGCGCCGCTCTTGGCGCGGTCATACTGCTTGGCGCCGAGGTTCTGCCCCACGAACGTGGTACAGGCCATCGTGAAGCTCGTGATAGGCAGAAACGCGAAGCCCTCGATCTTGCAGTGCGCGCCGTAGGCCGCCATCGCGAGCATACCGAACGAGTTGATCTGCGACTGGACGATGACGTTGGCAAGGCCGATGACGCAGTTCTGGATGCCGGAGGGGAGACCGTAGCGCACGATCTCGCCGAGCATACCGGCGTGGAAGCGGATATTGTGCGGCGTGACGGTGTAGATCTCGCCCTTTTTGAGCAGGTGGATGAGGCAGAGCACACAGCTCGTGCCCTGGGAGAGAACGGTCGCCACTGCGGCGGACCACACGCCCCAGTGGAACGCGCCGATAAACAGCAGGTCGAGCACGATGTTGACAAGCGACGAAATGATGAGATAGTGCAGGGGGCGGCGGCTGTCACCAAGGGCGTTCAGAATGCTCGTGCACATGTTGTAGAGCACCGTTGCCAGCACGCCGAGAAAGTAGTAGCGGAAGTATTCGACCGCCTGCGGCATGACCTGCGCGTCGGTGTTCATCCAGACGAGAAACGTCGGCGTGAGGAACACACCGATGAGCGTCAGCAGTGTGCCGGACACAATGCCGAACGCCAGGTTCGTATGGATGGCGCGCGAGACGTTTTCATAGTCGCCGGCGCCGAAATACTTCGAGATTGCGACGCCCGCGCCCATGGCCGTGCCGATGAAAAGGCTTGTGAGCAGCATGATGAGCGTGCCGGACGAGCTGACGGCGGCAAAGGCGTTCGTGCCGAGGTATTTGCCCACGATGAACGCGTCCGCCGTGCTGTATAGCTGCTGGAAGACCTGACTGATGAAGATCGGCAACGCAAAGCGCAAAATCAGCGAGACGGGGCTGCCCTCCGTCATGTTCTGCACGGTCTGCCTTGCCGGAACTGTCTGCGCCATGCGCACCTCTCTTTCTCTGTTCCGTGAAGGGACGAAGCTCTCTCAAAGTTGGATGAAAAAGGAAAAGCGCCGCTATGGCCAGCTCCGCGTCAGAAAACATGCGCCGAAAAAGGCGCAGGCAGAAACGCGTGTTTTCTGATGCGGGGCTGGCCGGACGGTGCTTTTCCTCAATTCCTGAAGAAACAGCAGATGAAAATTCTACAAAATCTTGACAGGATCATTATATAGTTATACGGAACGAAAGTCAACCTTGCCGTTTACAGCACAAGGTTCAAAAGCGCGGGCGTGACGTATGTCTCGACGAGCGCGGCCAGAAGCAGCAGCGGCACGGAAAACGTCAGAAAGACGCGGATGCAGTCGAGCACGCGGCGGAAAAAGGGCGTATCGCTCTTTTGGAGAATTCGTTCCGTCCCCGTGCGGCAGATGAGAAGGCCCAGTGCGCAGGATAAGATCAGCGCAGGCAGCTCGAAAATGCCGTGCGGCAGAACGCCGAGGAAATACACGCCGAGACCGATTCCCTGCTGCTGATAGATGGCGGCGAACGCGCCGAGCATCAGCGCATTCGTGCCGAGCGCGAGCGCGCTGAGCGGCAGAAACGGGATGAGCCCGTAGAGCATCGAGAGAAGGGACGCCGTGATGTTGTTGAAAAACAGCGTCGCCATCATCTGCGACTGGGGCACATCGTCGGTCAGGCCCAACTGCTCGACCTGCGCGGCGAAATTCCGGAGCGTCTGCTGCGCCATGTCGGGGAAAATCATTCCCGCGGCAAAGCCTAGAAGCACCAGCACGCCGAACGCGGCGGCGGTGTTCCTAAATTCGCACTTGAGAAGGTCACGCGAGAGCGTGGGGCAGAGCTCGAAGATCATGCCAGCTTGGCGATACCGGCCTTGACGCGCTTGATCGTCTCCTCGCGGCCTAGGATGTGGCAAATTTCGACGGCGCCGCCGGGCGTGACGAGCTTGCCCGCAACGGCGATGCGCAGAGGCCACATGAGCGCCGCATTCTTCACGCCGAGCTCTTCGGCGAACGAGACGAGCATGTCGTGGATGGCGTCGTTCGTCCACTCGGGAAGGCTCTCGAGCTTGGGAAGTACCTTGTTGAGCATATCGAGCGAGACTTCGGAATTGGTCTTGGACTTCTTGTTCGTATAGAATTCAACGCCATACTCGGGAAGAGCATCGAAGAAGTCGACCTTTTCAGGGATGTCGGTGAGCTTTTCGCAGCGGGCCTGCAAGAGCGCCGCGATCTCACTGACGGGGTACGCCTCATTCTTGACGGCCTGACGAATGTAAGGGTCAGCAACTTTACAGAATTCCTCCGGCGGGAGGTTGCGCAGATAGTTCGCGTTGAAATACGTCAGCTTTTCAATATCGAAGATGGCAGGGGACTTGGAGATGCCGCCGATGTCGAATGCCTTAACGAGCTCGTCGAGCGTGAAGAACTCCTGATTGCTGATCTCGCCGCGCGGCGACCAGCCGAGCAGCGCCACATAGTTGAGAATGGCGGGCGTCAGGTAGCCCTGCGCCTTGAGGTCCTCATAGCTCGGATCGCCGTTGCGCTTCGACATCTTGTGCTGCGCGTCGCGCATGACAGGGGAGCAGTGCACGTAGGTCGGCACCTCCCAGCCGAAGCCCTCGTAGAGCAGGTTGTATTTCGGCGCGGAGGACAGATACTCGCTGCCGCGCACGACGTGCGTGATGCCCATGAGATGGTCGTCGATGACGTTGGCGAAGTTGTAGGTC
>CAVFND010000069.1:0-7680 GCA_963623615.1 Oscillibacter sp. ER4
GGTCTTTTCCGCCGACCGCATCATGGAGCGCGTGTGGGGCTGGAACAATGAGGCCGAGATCAATGTCGTGTGGGTGAACATCTCGAACCTGCGCAAAAAGATCAAGTCCATCGGCTCGCACGTCACGCTGCAGGCCAACCGAGGCCTCGGCTACGCGCTGGAGGAGAGCGTATGATCAAGCGCCTGCGAAACCGCTTCATCCGCATCGCGATGCTCTCGGTCACGGCGGTGATGCTGCTGCTGACGGTCATTCTGAACGTCGCAAATTACGTTTCAACCGATTCCGACTTAAAGCAGACGCTCTCGCTCATCTATGAAAACGAGGGCACCATCCCCCACTCCCGTTTTCTGCCGCCGAGCGGCTCGGACAGCGCCGACGCGCCCACGCCGCTGGAAAACAGCGGCGGCACGAGCGATGCCCATACTCCGCCCGATTCGCAAAACTCGCAGGACGTGCAGGCCCCGCCCGATGACAAGATTGCTCGGCGCGAGGGGCCCTTCACCGCGGAAACACCGTTTTCCACGCGCTTTTTCGTCCTGCGCTACACGTCCGGCGGCACGCTGACGCAGGAAAATCTTGACAACATCGCCTCCGTCACGTCGGACGACACGCAGGAATATCTCTCCGCCGCGCTCGCGCACGGCGCGGGCTACGGCTACTGCGGCAGCTACCGCTTCTTCGTCGCGCAGACGGACGACGGCGAAAACATCGCTATCTTCCTCGACTGCTATCACGAGCTGCGCGCGATGCGCCTCGTTCTCATGTGGTCGCTGCTCGCGGATGCGGCGTGCATCCTGCTCGTCTTTTTACTCGTCGTGCTGCTCTCGCGCCGTGCCATCGATCCCGTGGTGCGCAGCGCGCAGCAGCAGAAGCAGTTCATCACCGACGCGAGCCACGAGCTGAAAACGCCCATCACCGTCATCGCCACGAGCCTCAAGGTGCTCGAGATGGAGACCGGCAAGCAGAAGTGGATCGACAAGGCCATGGCGCAGACGGAAAAGCTCACTTCTCTCGTCAACTCGCTCGTCACGCTCTCTCGCATGGACGAGGAAGACTCGCCGCTCAGGATGGAGGACTTTCCCGTGAGCGACGCCGTGCGCGAGACGGCAGAATCGTTCGTCGACTTCGCCGCGTCAAAGGGGCACGAGCTGCGCCTTTCGATCTCGGACGGTCTCACCTACCGCGGCGACGAGTACGCCGTGCGCCAACTTGTCTCGATCCTGCTCGACAATGCGGTCAAGTACGCGCCGCCGGATTCCCCTATCGAATTTTCGCTCGAAAAGGCGAAGCGCGGCGTCGTTCTGCGCTCGTCGAACGTCTGCGACGACGTTGCCCCTGCGGACGCGCAGAAGCTCTTCGACCGCTTCTACCGCGCCGACCCGTCGCGCTCGTCCGGCAGCGGCTTCGGCATTGGCCTTTCGATTGCACGCTCGATTGCCGAAGGGCACCACGGCTCCATCCGCGCCAGGGTGAACGACGGGATGATCGAATTCACCGCCGAGCTCAAATAAACAGCTTTTGGAAAAAAACGCTTCGCAGAAGTTCTGCGAAGCGTTTTTTTACCAAAGGCTCTTCTCCCCGCTCGTGACGGTCTCGATGGCGCAGGCGATAAACTTTTTCGCCGCGGGCGAGGCCTCTTTAAGCGACGGAACGGAGATGCCGAGCGTCACGAACTGCGGCGGGTCGAACGGGACCTCCGCCACCGTGCCGCTCCACTTGCGCGAGATGAGCCGCTGGTTAAAGCTGACGCCGAGCCCCACCTCGACCATGTTGTAGGTCGTGAAGCCGTCGCGCGTTGTAAAGCAGGTCTGCGGGTGCAGGTCGTGCTGCTCGAGCAGGCGGTCCTGATCGGTGTCGTGATTGGGCGAGGTGTGGATGAACGGCTCGTCCTGCAAGCGCATAAGCGGAAAGGCATCCGCCTCCGCCAGCTCGTGCCCGCACGGCAGCCACGCGACGAGTTCGTCGCAAAAGACCGGCAGCCAGTCGTATTTGTCGCCGTGCATCTGCGCGCCAAAGCAGCAGTCGACCGAACGCTCGTTCAGCCAGCGCGCCATCTCGAGGTTGCCGCCCTCCTGCATCCGCACGGTCACGCCCGGGTAGCGGGCGCGGAACGCCGTCAGAATTTTCGGCATCCACAGCGCCGAGATGCTGTAATAGCAGCCGATCGTCAGCGAGCCCTTCGACACGCCGCCGATCTCCGCGCTGAGCTGTTCGGCGTTGTGGTGCGCGCGCACGACCTCACGCAACAGCGGCAGCATGAGCTTGCCGTTCTCCGTGAGCAGCACACCCTTTTTGCTGCGAAGAAACAGCGGAAAGCCGAGCTCCTCTTCGAGCGTGCCGATCATGCGCGTCACACCAGACTGCGTGTAGCCGAGCAGTTCCGCCGCAGCCGTCAGGCTGCCCAACTCCGCCGCGGCGAGGAACGCCTCGCATTTGACCGCTTCCATACGCTCTCCTATTCATGATTCATTATCATGCTTTTCATTTCAAATAGCCGTTTGCGTCATGATTTCTTCTATTCTACAATAGCAGTCAGAAACCGTCAATCCTGTTTTTGAAACGAGGTCTTTTTCATGGAACATCGTATTTCTTTTTCCTGTGACTATCTCGAGGGCGCGCATCCCGCCATTTTGCAGCGCCTGTGCGAAACGAATTTTGCGCAGACGGCGGGCTACGGCACGGACGAATACTGCGCATCCGCACGCGAAAAAATCCGCGCCGCCTGCGGCGCGCCGAACGCGGAGATCCACTTCCTTGTCGGCGGCACACAGACGAACGCGACCGTCATCGACGCGCTGCTGCGCTCTTACGAGGGCGTGATCGCCGCGGACACGGGCCACATCAGCGTGCACGAGGCCGGCGCCATCGAGTTTGGCGGCCACAAGGTCCTCACGCTGCCGCAGGAGAACGGCAAGATCACCGCATCTCAAATCCGCGCGCTGCTCGAGCAGTATGAGGACGACGCGAACCGCGACCACACGGTCATGCCCGGCACGGTCTACCTCTCCCAGCCGACGGAGTACGGCACGCTCTACACGAAAAAGGAGCTTGCGGCCATCAGCGCGCTCTGCCGCGAAAAGAGCCTGCCGCTCTACATCGACGGCGCGCGCCTTGCCTACGCGCTCGCGTGTCCCGAGAACGACGTGTCGCTCCGCGACCTTGCCGCGCTGTGCGATATCTTCTACATTGGCGGCACGAAATGCGGTGCGCTGCTCGGCGAGGCGGTCGTCATTCCGCAGCTGGGGCTCATCCCGCACTTTTTTACCATCATCAAGCAGCACGGCGCGCTGCTCGCCAAGGGGCGGCTGCTCGGCATCCAGTTCGACACGCTGTTCACCGACAAGCTCTACGAGCGCATCGGCGCGGATGCCGTCCGCTACGCCGACACCATCCGGCGCGCGATGGCGGAAAACGGCTATTTGCCCTGCTTCCTCTCCCCGACGAATCAGAGCTTCTGCATTGTGAATGAAGCCCAGCGTCGGGTGCTCGCCGAACGCGTGGACTTCTCCGTCTGGGAGCAGTATGACGCAACGCACAGCATCATCCGCTTCGCCACAAGCTGGGCAACACGGGAAGAGGACGTGAACGCGCTCTGCCGCATCCTGCGCGAGTGCGCCGCGCGGGAAAAGGCGGCGTCCTAAAAAGTAGCACACATCAAAAAAAGAGCTTTCTCCGTTTGGAGAAAGCTCTTTTCGTTTCATTACGCCGCGCTCAGTTCTTTTTCATCAGCTGCTCATCCTGCTGCAAAAGCTGCTGCGTGATGATATCGAGCTGACGGTGCTTGGCCATGCGGTCGGCGATGTTGTTCTGCACAAGCTCCGTCTCCTGATGGCCGCGGAAGGACAGCTTGAGCAAAATCGGCATCAGGATCGTGCCGCAGACCCCCATCGAAAGGCCGCGGTTGGCGACGATCAGCGCGACCTCGCCGCGGCAGGCCATGCCCGCGCCGACCTGAATACTCTCGCGCGTGGTGAAGCGGCAGACCTTGGCGCCAAGGCCGCAGCCGAGGAGCTTCGAGATGATCGAAATGAGCAGCAGCAAAATGGAGAAAACGATCATACCGCCCGTCAGGCCTGTGACCTGCACGTTGATGCCAATGCTCGCGAAGAAAACCGGTGTAAGCAGAAGATAACCGAGGGGGTTGTACTTCGTCTGGATGTAGGTACCCTTGGGCGTGCACGCGACGGCGAGGCCCGCGGCGTAAGCGCCCGTGATATCGGCGACGCCGAAGAATTTCTCGGCGCAGTAGGCCATCACAAGGCACAGGACGAAGGCAAAGACGGAGTTGCGGTGGCTGGCCCAGCCGTGCTGGCGCTTGAGCATCCAGCAGAAGAGGCGGTTCGCGCCAAAGCCCACGGCGAAGGCAAAGACGAAGAAGCCCACGATCTTGAGCAGCACCATGCCGATGCTCTCATCGCCGCCGGCCAGGCTGCAAACGAACGTCAGGGCGGTCAGGCCGAGCGCATCGTCGATGAGCGCGGCGGCCAGGATCGTGTTGCCGACCTTGGTTTCGAGCTTTTTCATCTCCTTGAGCGTTTCGACCGTGATGCTCACGGACGTGGCCGTCAGGATGGTGCCGATGAAGATATTTTCGATAAAGCCGGTGCTCTCGATGAGCCCGAGCTCATCCGCGCCCCAGGCAAGCGCCGTGCCCATCAGGAACGGCACGACCACGCCGAGGACCGCAACCATGAAGCCTGCCTTGCCGCTGTGCTTGAGCTCGTTGATGTCCGTGCCCATGCCGGCGGAGAACATCAGCACGATGACGCCGAGCTCACTGAGCTGCTTGGTGAACTCCGTTTCCGAAAGGAGGCCCAATCCCGCGGGGCTGAGCAGCAATCCCGCGATCAGCGCGCCCACGACCTGCGGCATTTGCAGCTTCTGCGCGACAAGGCCCAGAATTTTGGTGCTCAGCAGGATCAGCGCAAGATCCAGCAAAAAGTGATACGACATGTTGATTTCCTCCCAAGCTCTCTGATCTCTATCCAAATTCTTCTGTTTCCTTTCGCGAGGCTTTATTCTATCTTCTTTTTTCAACAGGCAGAATCACCAAGGAAATGGGAGAATTTTCGCATGGCTCTGGCAAAAATGCAATTTATCTTTCATTTTTAATGTGAAACCGCCGCTGCGATTCCGTTTCCATAGCTATTTTGGCAAAAAGCAGGCAAAAATCCGTCATTAAGAAGCCGTGAAAGATGGACAACTTCATTGAATTTCTCTATGATTTGCATGGATATCGTCAATATTGTTCGCTCATCGCGCACATTTTGCTGTGCGCGATGTTTTTGCATGTTTTCCTGCATTTTGTGCATTTCTGTCCCGCGATGCGCCGTTTCTCCCCTTGCCGCGGACGCGCGGGCGTGGTAAAATCGGCCTTGCGACATTGACAAAGGAAAGGACGAGCCATGAATCAGAAAGAACTCAACGAACTGCGCCGGCGCTTCCGGCTCGATAAGAATAATTTCAGCCGCGTGTACGGCTGCTATGTGAACTCCAACCGCGAGATCATCGCATGGATCGACACCTCGATGGGCCTCATGCGGCAGGAGGAACAGGAGATGTACTTAGGGCTTCTTAAAAAGTCTCTCTCCGGCACGCTCGGCAAAAACCTCATCGACGTGGTGTTCTCCACGCAGCAGGTCGCCGACAGCGACGAGCACCGCCTCTTGCAGACGCTGCGCCAGACAGAGCTCAAGGACCCCGCCTCGCGCGAAACGCTCTGCCGCCAGATCATCGACTGCATCGACATGGGCGAGACGAACTATCTCATTCTCCTTGCCGCCGACGCCTACGACGTACCGCACCGCAGCAAGGATGACGAAATTCAGGCCGATGCGTCGAGCGAGGTCTTCAAGTATTTTGTCTGCTCCATCTGCCCCGTCAAGGCCCCGACTCTTGAGCTGCGCTACGACCTCGACCAGAGCGAATTCCACTCGAGCTCCACGGGCTATATCGCGGCCTCGCCCGAGCTCGGCTTCCTCTACCCCGCGTTCGACAACCGCACGGCGAACATTTACAATGTGCTGTTCTACTCGAAAAACGCCGCGGAAATTCATCAGGAGGTCATCGACGCGCTGTTCCACGTCGATCCGCCGATGTCTGCCGAGGAGCAGAAAAACGCCTTCGGCTCGGCGCTCGCCGACGCACTCGACAAGGATTGCAGCTACGATGTGGTCCAGTCCGTGCACGAACAGATCAGGGCGCGCATTGAGGACCACAAGGAGAGCAAAGACCCCGAGCCGCTCGAAATGACGGCGGGCGACGTGGGTGACATCCTTGCCAACAGCGGCGTGAACGACGAGCAGATCGCGGCGTTCCAGCGCGAGTGCGACGAGCAGTACGGCGAAAACGCCGCGCTGAACCCGAACAACATCATCGAGAGCAAGAAGTTCGAGATCACAACACCGGAGGTCAAAATTTCCGTCTCGCCCGAAAACAGCTACATGATCGAAGCGCGCGTCATCGACGGCCGCAAATACCTGCTCATCCCCGCCGACGACGGCGTCGAGGTCAACGGCATCGGCGTGAACATTCCCGGCCTTGCAAAAGAGGAATAAGGAAAGGAGAGAAGCCGCAGCTTCTCTCCTTCTCTTTTTGACCCTTTACGCTTTGCTCTTGTAGAGGTCGGCGATGATGTCGGCGCATTTGTCGATGCCGAGTTCGCCGCTGTCGAGCGTGATGTGATAATTCTGCGCGTAGCCCCACTTCATGTTCGTGTAGAAGCGGTGATAGGCCGCGCGGCGCTTGTCCTTGTCGCGCAGGCGCTGCTCGGGCGACTGCTCGCGCTCACCATAGACCTCGACGATGCGCTTGGCGCGGAACGCCATATCCGCGTGGATGAAGGCCTTAAGGCACTTAGCCTTGTCCTGCAAAATGTAGTCCGCGCAGCGGCCGACGATGACGCAGGGGCCCTTTTCGGCAAGCTCGCTGATGACGCGGCACTGAATTTCCCAGAGGATATCCTCGTTTGTCGGGCCGAACGCGCGGTTCGAGAGCGCCGAGGCGAGGAAGCCGCCGGGCGTGTACTCGCCCGCCTCCTTGATGTAATTTTCCGCAAAGCCGCTCTCCTCGGCGATCTTCTGGATGAGCTCGGAGTCGTAGCAGGGGATGCCGAGCTTCTCGGCGACCTTTTTGCCGACCGTGCGGCCGCCGCTGCCGAATTCGCGGCTGATGGTGATGATTCTGTTTTTCATTTCATTTTCTCCTTTCAAGCACTTGCATTGTTGTCGGAAAGCTCGCGGTATGTCTGTCTAATAAAGAAAGCCGCAATGATGAAGGTCAGCAGATCCGCTGCCGGAAACGACCACAAAAGGCCGTCCAGTCCGAAGAAAATAGGTAGAATAATGGGCAGCGACACGCCGAAAATGATCTCTCGGGTCATGGAAACAGCGGTGGAAGCAAATGCCTTGCCCAGCGCCTGCAAGTAAATGAACGTGCCTTTGTTTAAGGTTGCCAGCGGCATCAGGCACAGGTAGATACGGAAGCACTTTACGGTGAAGTCCGCATAATAAGTACTCTCATTGGCCGCGCCGAACAGCATGGCAATTTGCAGCGGGAAAACCTCCACGATCACCAGAGCGACAGCGCCGACAATGAACTCCGCCAGCAGCAGCTTCGAAAACAGCGCTTTGGCGCGATCCTTCTTCTTCGCCCCGATGTTATATCCGGCGATTGGGATG
>CAVFND010000070.1:0-1245 GCA_963623615.1 Oscillibacter sp. ER4
GCGAAGCCATGTACACCGCACCTACACTGCGCAGCGCGTGCAGTCATTCAAGCGCCCGACTGCCAATGTCGGGGGTCGAGGGGGACTCTCCTCGTCCTTCTCTGGGGGATTTAAAGGGGGTATTCTCTTCGAGAAGAGAATACCCCCTTTGCCCCGCGTCCCCACGGCAGGTGGGGCCCCATACAGCGCCCGCGGCGCTGCAAAACTCACGCACCCCTGTTAGGTGCGAAAAAGGAGTATTCTATGGAACATGCAATGAAGGTCATTGCCAGAATCCACTCTGACTTTCCGGAAAAATTCGGCATCCCGCGCCAGAGCGGGCTTGTCCCGGAGCTGCGGGCGAAGATTGTCTTCGAGCCGGAGTACCGGAATCCCGACGCGCTGCGCGGCATTGAGGGATTTTCGCACCTCTGGCTCATCTGGCAGTTCTCCGCCGCCGTGCGCGACACGTGGTCGCCGACGGTGCGTCCGCCACGCCTTGGCGGCAATGAGCGCGTGGGCGTTTTTGCGACGCGTTCGCCGTTTCGGCCGAACGCCATCGGCCTTTCCTGCGTGAAGCTCGAAAGCGTGAGACACGAGGATGGTCTCGGCGATGTGCTGATCGTCTCAGGAGCCGATCTGATGGACGGCACGCCGATCTTTGACATCAAACCCTACCTTCCTTATGCCGACGCGCACCCCGAGGCGCTGGGCGGCTTTGCCCCGTCGCCGAAGGAGAAGATCGAGGTCAGCTGTCCGCCGGAGCTCCTGCAAAAGCTGCCGGAGGGGCAGCGCGAGGCGCTGCTCGGCGTGCTCGCGCAGGACCCGCGTCCGCAGTACCAGAACGACCCTGAGCGCGTGTACGGCATGAGCTTTGGCGGCTGGGACGTTAAGTTCCGCGTAAAGGACGGCGTACTTGAGATTTTATCTTTAGCGGAAACTGAACATTGATAAAAACACTGTTAAGGGGGAAAACTATTGCGTTAAGCGAATGCTAAGAGAGCTTCCAAACGGTTGATATGAAAATTCTGCGCGCTATAATAGCGACAAAATACATAAAAGGAGCGTATCCACCGATGCAAGTTTCCAACGCATTTGTTGTCATTATGGGTATGGGCGTCACGTTCGTGGGCCTGACCTGCATTATCTTCTTAACGATGCTGATGGGCAAGATCTTATCCAAGCCCGAGGCTCCGAAGCCTGCCGCAGCAGCTGCCGCGCCGGCAGCGCCCGCCGTTCCCGCCGACGGTCTGACCGATGAGGTCA